>WTKB01000267.1:351-4199 GCA_011524575.1 Aquimarina sp. | reverse complement strand
CCAGAAGGGCTATTAATCTTTGTTTTGTTTCAAAAAAAGAAAGACCATACTTTAACTAAAATACAACATATTTTAATAATAACACCAATTAATCATTGAAATCACTGCAATAAATCGTTTCTTTTTACATTCTATGCATTCGAAAAAATACTTCAATTTATTACACAGTAATTTCAAAAATCAATTTAGTGTAAGAGCTTGGGAACAACTGACAAAAAAACAATTTAAAATGTACGCTAAAATTTGGAACAATAATTGACTATTTTTGTTACAATTAATTTTCATTAAATACTCAAATTATGGCTTTAGAAATAACAGATGCAAACTTCGAAGAAGTAGTTTTAAAAAGCGACAAACCTGTACTTGTAGATTTTTGGGCAGCTTGGTGCGGACCTTGTAGAATGGTAGGTCCTATCATTGATGAAATCAGTGGAGAATATGATGGCAAAGCTGTAGTTGGTAAACTTGATGTTGATGCCAATCAAGAGTTTGCCGCAAAGTATGGGGTACGTAACATTCCTACAGTATTACTATTTAAAAATGGTGAAATTGTAGATCGTAAAGTAGGTGTTTCTCCTAAAAATGTGTACACCTCAGCTATTGATTCTGCTCTTTAAAAAGCAACTATAACAAAACTAAAAGCTGCCAATATGGCGGCTTTTTTTATGTATTATACCAATTCTTGTTTAAAATTACTGTGAAATAAATTAGAAAATTTTTTCTTTATACGTATTAAAAAAATCAAGCATAGCCTTAGAGCTTGTTTAAACTGAATATGAGCTATCATTCAAAAGTTTAAGGTTTTGGTTTACTTTTAAATGATGCACATATCAAGATATATAAATCTTTTTAAAGTGATTAAAGTTATTAAAACATTGTATTACAGGAAGTACTGAGTTTAAACAAGTTCTTAGTTATGGTTTAATTTTATAATAAAGTAGAAAATAAAAAGGAATGATTTATTACAGGAATTTTAATCAAGAATTGGTATTAAAGCATTTCTAACGAGACAACTTATGGATATCAAAAAAATACTCTCTAAATTTTCAGGATTTAGTAATCTTAACTTTTTAGCTACACAGGTTGTAGAAGGACAAATCTCAGGATTACACCCAAGCCCTTTTCATGGATTTTCGTCAGAATTTGCAGAACATAAAACTTATAACATAGGAGATAATCTCAAACATGTAGATTGGAAACTCTACGGAAAAACGGATAAGTTATTTATTAAAAAATTTCAAGATGAAACCAACTTAAGATGTCATTTTATCTTAGACACCTCCTCATCCATGTATTACCCTAAAGCTCAAAACACTAAAAATAGCTTTAATAAAGTAGGCTATAGCTGTCTAACAATAGCATATCTAATGGAACTACTTAAAAAACAACGTGATCGCTTTGGACTATCTTTATTTAATGAAGATTGTGATTTTTTTGCACCAGAAAGAGGAAATCAAAGGCATTTTATGAATCTACTTGAAATGCTTGAAAAAACCTCATTAGAAATACCTAAATTACAAAAAACAGATATAGGTAGTCATTTACATAAAGTTTCGCAAAAACTTCAAAAACGCTCTATGGTCGTTTTATTTTCGGATTTAATGCACCCAAAAAAGGATCTAGAAGCCTTTTTTGAAGGTATTAATCATCTAAGACACCAACAGAATGAAGTTATTATATTTCACACACTAGATACGCAAACTGAAATAGACTTTCAACTTGGTGATGAACCGAAAAAACTAATTGATTTAGAAACCAATGAATCATTAACGCTTTTTCCTGATGAATATCAAAAAAGTTACCAAGAACAAACAAAGCAATGGTTAAAGGAGATTAAAACTACAGCATTAAAACATAAAATAAGTTACTATCATACTGATATTCAAAAGGATTTTTACAAAACTATTACTACATTTTTAAATGTACGTGAAAAAAATTCAAAATAATTTCAAAAAATTATTGTTAAATCAAAAAAAGATCTTATATTTGCATCAGTAAAAGGTCTGGTAGTTCAGCTGGTTAGAATATCTGCCTGTCACGCAGGGGGTCGCGGGTTCGAGTCCCGTCCAGACCGCAAAAAGCTCACTTTAAAAAGTGAGCTTTTTTTTTGCACAATATTTAACAGCCTGAGAAGTACACACAAAAAAACTGCTCTAGAAAAATTCCTAGAACAGTTTCTAAACTAGTAATGAAAGTTGCCATTTTCTTATTTACTATCTACGAAAAAATCTGCGTTTCTTTGGATTCTGCCTTTTAGCTTGGGCGGATTGTTTTTCTATCATATACATCTTTACACTATTCTTTTCTTTATCTGTAGTAGACAATCCTTTCAATTCTCCTGAGGTCAATACACCTTTTGGTAAATTAGAAGCCGTAGGTTTATATTTTTTCTCAGACACCAAGCCAACAGCACCTAGATCTTCTTGAATCCCCGTTTGTTTGTGATGGGTATCTTTTCCAAAGTTATAAGAAGTTCCATCACGGCTAATCACTGACAAAGACACCTCTTGTCCATCAGGGATCACCTCTTTACCATCTGTTACTCTTGGAGAAAAAACTCCCTGTTGAGGCTCTTCAATATAAGTAAAACCATCCTTTGATCGGTGCAAACTAGGATCATAAGCATTTTTAGAGTTGGATGCTAATATAATTTTCCCTTCATCTGTCAAAAGATCTTTTAACCCTTGGAAAAACTTCTTTCGCTCCGCCACAGAAAGCTCTGGAAGCATAAAGTAATTTGTGATCAAATGTACTTTCTTTCGCTTTGACGGAACAAGCTTTGCAGGAATATTGAGTTTTCTTGCCAGTTTCTTAAGGATTGAAGGAGCACCCAATTGATGTGGACTATCTGCCTGAACAAACTCGATGGAATCAATACCTAATTTTTCGGCTAGGTCTCTTGTAGTATTTAAATGATTTGGATTTATATCCACGCACACAAAAGTTGCAGGAATACCTAAATCCTTAAAAACTTTTGCATAGGCTTTTAAGGTATTTCCATCACCACAGGCGTAATCCATCATTCTTAGTGGATTTTCTTTTGTAAAATACCCTTCTGGATAATTTTTCAAAACATCGTTTACAATATCTCTAACCACAGCATAGGTAATATCGGTATCTATACTATCAGAGGTTGCTGCAAAATCCGCTGCATTATTATTATAATTTTCTTGGCTTACAGAAGCAGCATTTGGCTCATTTGCTGAGTCAGAAGGTGCAACAACTATTTTTGTTAAATCACTCATTGTTAAAATTTTATTCTACGTAAGAGCTTGTTTAAACTGAATACAAACTGTAATTCAAAAGTTTAAGGTTTTGGGTTACTTTTAAATGATGCACATATCGAGATATGTAAATCTTTTTAAAGTGATCCAAGTTCTTAAAATTTTGGATTACAGGAAGTAGGGAGTTTAAACAAGCTCTAAAAGATTAGTTCACAAAAATAAAAAAGATCTAGGGTTATAAGGAGTATTATTTCTAAAATAACGCACTAGTAATCCCAAAGAAACCAACGTCCACGCCCCTTCTAAAATCATAAAAGGGACATAATTAATTAGTACCGAAGCCGTGCAGGCAAGCGAGCCGCCAACGATATTTAAAAGAATAAATCCTAAAGACTCCTGAGTAAGCTTGCCCTTAAGGTTAGCCACGTATGCAAGTAAAATTAAAAATACACCTGTAGCGCCAATCCAGTCGGTGAGGTTCATATGAAAAGAGATTGTTTGTCGTGAAGGGGTTAAAAACCAAAGTTCATATTTAGATGTGGATTCATCATAAAGAAGTTACCACCATTGAGAGCTTGTTTAAACTCACTACTTCCTGTAATCCAAAATTTTAAGAACTTGGAT
>WTKB01000267.1:0-341 GCA_011524575.1 Aquimarina sp. | reverse complement strand
ACCAATTGATCTTTGAAAACGATTTATTATATCGATTTTAAAGATTAATTGGTATAAAGTAGCTTATTTAAACTCATTACTTTCTGTAAACCAAAACTTTAAGGTTTTGGTTTACTTTTAAATGATGCACATGCCAAAATATGAAAATCTTTTTTTAAGAGATTCAAGTTTTTAAAATTTTGGATTATAGGAAGCAGTGCCTTTAAACAAGGTCTTAAACAGGTACTCAATAAAAAAAACTTAAAATTTTGTGGAAATATTGAAAAGATGTCAGAGAAGTAAACTTTAATAAGAGCTTGTTTAAACTCACTACTTCCTGTAATCCAAAATTTTAAGAACTT
>WTKB01000139.1 GCA_011524575.1 Aquimarina sp. | reverse complement strand
AGTTACCAACACCTCAGCCTCAGTTTGTGTTTTTCTGTAATTTACCTCAATACATAAGGGATCCTTACAAGCGTTTTATTGAAAACAAATTGCGACAAGAATTTAATTTTAACGGAGTGCCTATTACCATTTACTTCCGTAAGAAGTAAAGAAGTATTCAAATTAAAACATCGCTCTTAATTGAATCGTTCCAGTATGAATGGAGCGATTCAATTCAGATTTACGTCCATTGTAATTCAAGTTTAGCTCCAAATGTTTTGTTAAGTTTTTTTGCAATAGTAATTGCCATGTAAAGTTAGTTCCTGCCTGTAAGCCTTGTAGCATTTGATAGCCCACATTAGAAAAGGAATTACCTTCAAAATCATTTTCAAACCAATTAAACTCAAAATTAACAACAGCATTTTTTTTTGAAAAGAGTTGAGCTCCAAGGTTAAATTTATTTTGAAGTAAGGATTCATTCTCCCCTATCTGATTTTCAATAACTTCATAGCGATAACTTGAATAAATATTTGAACGATCGTTAAACAGGTATGTTACTTTAGGGGTATAACTTAGCGATTCTAAATGATAATTTTGAGTATCATTTAACTGCATAACTAGAGTACGATCCGTAGACATACCTGTAAAATTAAATAACCAAGCCTCTTTAATTTTATGGATAAAACTACACTCGTTTAATTTTAAAACATTGGACTGAAAACCTGTAACTAAAGTAGCCTCCACATTAGTGTGGGTATGGTTGTAAATAAAAGAATAATGCTGCTTTCCTTTATTAAAAAACAAAGTATTTCGTAAACTGGAATTTAAACCCACCTCTAGATCACTTTGCTCAAAAACATTTATATCCCAAGGATGCTCTCTAATTTTTTCCCGATCTATTAACCATGAGGTCTGATTGTAAAACTTAGAAAGTAACCTTAAAATATTTTTGGAGGACTTGTTCCATGAGGTCAAATTTAAAATTAACTGCTCACTTAATTTGGTATTTGTAGTGGGGATATAATTTTGATTAGGCAACAACACTCTTATATATGAAGCTTCATCACTAAAATTACTTATTTCAAACTCTGTTAAATCTTGGACTCCATCATCATTATAATCATTCCATGTATACACCCCTTGCCCTGGTTCTACTTCTACGTAAGTAAAATCTTGCTGTGCATAAGTCCCTCCTGAACTTTCAAGTAAAGAGCTTAACTGAAACTTATTTTTAAAGAAAGACTGTCTATGTAAAACACGTGTATTGACACTTTCATTTGTTGTTTGATCTATAAATTGATTTTGGATTCTATAATTCACATAAAAACGAAGCTGGGATTGTGGCTTATTTACTAATGTTGATTTTAAATAAAAATTTCGAGCTTTACTTGCTTTTTGAAAACTGGCATTATATACCGAATCGGTTTCTTGATATTTAAATCCTGTTTTCACATAAACTTTAGTACTATCACCTAGCCCATTATACAACTCAAAGGATTTATATTTTAAACTTAAATCATTAAGACTGTTATCCAAAAGTTGTGTAATAACATTATCTTCAACTTTTATTTTTGCTCCCATCCATTGCTGCTTCCCATGATACAAAAGGTCGGAATTTGTTCTAATAAATTCAGAATCCTGAACATTTGCCTTGGATTGTAACCAACTAGATTGGGATAACACCCTAAACCTACCCAAAATTAGATCAGTCCCTAACAAATGACGATTCCCTTTATATTGACTTCCTAAATTGAGGTGTTGAAATTGATAAGCAAAAAAGCTTTGTTTTTCATTACCTAAATTCAAATTAAGTTGAGATAGTAGTTGATTTGAAGGTACTGGATCGGTTAAATTCCAATCTCGATTAAACTCAATATTATACAAACGTTCCACGTTGGTAAAGTCTTTTGACACATAATCAGTACTTGAACTTACACTTAGCTTTGTACTTGATTTTTTTAACAAGTTCAATCTCTTATTAAATTCAAATGAAAATGCTTCTCCTTTATTATTTGAATCATCAACAGAAGAAAATAGATTTAAATCATTATTACTGGCTGCTACCTCAAATTTTAAACTAGTTGTTTTGTTGGGGGTATATTGACCATAAACAACTCCTAGTTGTAATTTTTCGGGAGCATATAAATTTTGAACTGGCGCAAAACTTCCTTGCATTACTCCATCTATTGGTGCCACATATTCATAAATAGCATTAACCGTATTTGCACTTGAAAGTTGGTAATTACCATTACCCAAACCTACATTTGAAAAACTTAATTGATAGACATCAACCTCCGTATCACCCCCTTCATAAAACTGATATATTGGATTAGTATCAGTGCCTATATTTTGATAAAAAATACCACCCTCTTGATAATTAGCCAATAAAACAGCATCGGAAACCATTAATGAAGCATCATCTCCTGAATTTGCTAAAACCTCCTGCTGTTCTATAGTTAAACTTTGCTGTAAGCTTTGATTTTTTAAATCATTCTCTGTGTAAACAAAAGCTTTTAATTTCCATTTCTCTTTTTCAATTTCCCCACCTGTAACTGCTAAAATCCTAGAATAATTTTGTTCACTTACCTGGTATTCAACAACAATTCTCATTTCAGAAGTTATTGGAAATGTAGGATTAAATGTTACCTCTCCAGAATTATAATCAATTACATAATCATTATTTTGACCACGTTTTAGCAATAATCCATTCACATAAACGCGCTCACTACCCGATATAATTAATATGTACAACTCACCATTTTGACCTACTAATTTATACGGACCTTGATTCCCTTCTTGCCCCAAAAAAGTACTCGAATTATACACCCCCTCAACCAAAGCTCCTGATGCAAAAACCGAAGCATCGTATTTAGCTCCTGATAACTTAACCTGAGCTCTTAATCCTTGAATTTTTTTAGTAAATGAAGAAAAAATACTCTCTTGCTCTTCTACTTGAATATCTCCTGCTCTTAATGACCAATTTTTAGCATTTAACTCTATAAAAATTTGATCAAATTCATCTAAATTTTGAGAATACCCATTCTCTTGAATTGGAATATTTGAATCTTGTAAAGAAGCCTTTAATGAAACCCCTGCACCTAATTTTCCCGAAACCTGTAAATCCAATTCAGAATTCAATACTGAATTTTGATTATTACCCACAGTAATCCCTCTAGAAATACTTCCCGAAGTACTAAGACCATTAAAAAAGTTTACCTCCTTCGAATTATTAGATTTCGCATAGGTATATAATCTCTTTATCGATTCATTTTCAGGAGCTATTAACGAATCACTAAGTATGCTATAGGTCTTAGTTAAAAAATTAGGGTATTTATAATAAGTAACTTTTAGTGAGTCTGTACCTATATTGTTGGGATCAACAATCACATAAGCTTTTTCATAGTTTACATGATAGGCTTTATCTTTTAAACTATCCAGTTCTTTGGTAAGCAAACTAAAACCATAGGCCTGAATACTTTTTTCTTTTAAAAAAATAGTGTCGTTAACAGGCAATAGTTCAGTAACCTTTAATTCCTGCGAAAAAGAAATAATAGGGATACAAACAAAAAAAACGAGCCAATAACGTAACATGTAATTGTATGACCAAATGATTACGTTTATAAAACTAGTGATTAAAAAAAAGATTACACAAAGGAGTGTGAATTATTAAAACATTTTCACCTGATGCGCTGATTTTAATAAATCATTTACGGTTTTTACAGGGTTGAATGTAGTTAAAGGCACCTCAACAAAAATACTAATCCAATTAGCCATAGCTCCATTCCATAATCCTGGTAATTCAAGAGCTTTTAAAGATTTTCCATTTACTGTTTTAGGAGTAATGAATCCCATATTAGGATCCACAAAATTTAATAAATCAAACTTTTCCCCTTTGTAGTTTTTCATAGCACAAACTAGATCTACAGGATTAAAGTGTGTCGCTTGTTGTAATATTTTATTTTGTGAGTTTGAAGCGGTATTAATTTGATTACTTTCTATAATTTGAAGTTCATCAATTCCTTGTCCGTTTTTAATCCAGAAAGGTCCACCACCAGGTTCCCCTTCGTTTAATACCATTCCACAAACTCTAATAGGTCGATTTAAAGTCTTTTGTAAATACTCTAACTTGAAAGAATCCGCAAACTTTTCAAAATCAACTGGCATGGTAATATTCAAATCATTAGTTAAAAAGCTACTAATGTCTTTTAATTCTTCCTCATCGG
>WTKB01000339.1 GCA_011524575.1 Aquimarina sp. | reverse complement strand
TACTTTTTGGTCTTTTGCAACTTTAAATTGCTGCCCTGCTATTTCTACAATTGCAATCATAGCTTGAGTATTTAATGATTTAATGTGCAATATTAAGTAAAAGTATTGAGAATATGAATTTTATTTCTAGCTGTTTTTATAAAAAAGCTCTAATATTAAGATTTCCACACCAAACTCTCAATGAATCTCTTAAGATCTTTTTCTAAATATTTAGCTGCTGGGAAAATAGAATCATAATTAGGCTTTCGATTAAAATACAACGAACCTAACAAAAAATGTTTCGTACTATCCGTAAGATAAAACTGATGTGTAGATGCTGCATTACCTATAACTTCATAAAACATCCCATAAGTTTTGTTTTTTGTATTCTCATAAACTGTAGAAACAATCTCATCTGCTTTTACAATATGTTGTTCTGGAATTTTCTGAGCGTCTTTAAGTAATTTTACCAAATTTTGATCAATAGTGCTATAGCTTAAATACAAGTTTGCATTCCATTTGGGGTAATGAATACTCATAGAGCACATTTCTTGATTTGAAGATTTTATATTTGGATAACTTATGCTACTCTGCTGATTTCCATCAAAAGTAAACCCACAATCGGAAGCACGCTTCTCATAAACAGCCTTAGTGTACTCTAATGACAAATAGGCTTTTGGTTTTGGAAGATAAGAGTCTTGACACGACGTTAAAGTTGTAAAAAAAATCATTACAACTATAAACTGAATTACTTTCTTAACAGTATTTTTTTTCATATTTTCAAAGTTAAAAAGAGACCATTGCCCATTGTACCCTACCCTTATAGTCAAGCAATCCTATTTCGAAAGAGACCTCAGCATAAGTAAATTGGTCTCCTGAATTTATTGCTGTAAGTCGTAATTCTTGTAAAAATTCATAAAAATCTAGATGTTTGTACACCTGCCAAATATCCTTTGAATCATCTGGTAGTAAATTCAAAAACTTATCCATAGGAAAACTCCCATTTATAGTGTAACAAACCTTTGTGGTATTTAATAAAAGGGTAGCGTCTTCTTGAAAATTTTTCAATGTAGTAAATTGTAAAGCATCTGAATCACTAGCTATTACTTCATTATTTTGTTCTAAATACGTGTTTTCTTGGGTGCTTTTTTTCAAAGCACCTTTTGGTATATTTGAACTATTTATAACCCCTAAGCTGGTTAAATCCATTAAGTATTCTAAGGTAATTATACCCAAATAACAACCGTTAAGATCTAACACTTTTACAGCTCGAACAACTGAAGCACTAACTTGTAAAAGTAATTGATCAAAATTCGTATCCTGTGATACAGCTTCTAAGGCAACGAGATTCTCTTTCCAGTTTTCAGAAAAAGCATCTGAGTATTCACTATCTAAAAGCTCTAAATCAAGACTATAAGACACCTCCTTACTTTCATTCTCATAGAAAAACAACACACTACTTTGAGTTATTTTCACCTTTTGCAATAGCTCTTTAAAAGTAGCTCCAGTAGAAAGTAATGGCACATGTGAGTCTGGCAACAAATATTGCTCTAAACCATTTTTATTGTAAAACTTTTCTACAGGCTTTTTTAAAGGCGCTGAATCCTCTTTTATAGATGGTAATAAATAAGAATAATTACTTTTAATTTCTAAAGATCGCATAAAAATACCTTGTAAGTATTTTATTTTTTTAGCAAAAGTTAATATAAGTTTTGCTTTATTTATAATAGGTGTCTTTTGAGGAAGTTTTACATCAAACAAATACCATATTAAATTTAAAAAAGCTATTATAAGCACTACATAGATCCAAAGATCTGTTCTAATTTTAAGATGAATAACGACAAAAAAACAAAAGAAGGCTGTAATTCTTAAATAGCTTTTAATTAAAGTTAAAAGCTGAATATATTCCTTAGCATGATCTAGAATAAACATATAGTCCTTCCAATTATCATGCGAACTATATTCTTTAATAGGTAAGATATTTTGATGTTTTTGTTTTATCGAAAGAAAAGCAATACAATTATTAAAAACGGCATTAACTATGAATAAGAAAAGAGTGAAAAAACAAAATAAATAAAAAAATAAAACTGATAAATTTTCCATAATACTAAAAACACTATTACTCCCTATTACTCTTTGAAATCACTATAATAAATCATTGCTCTTACAGCCATCTCATTGACCAATTGGTATAAGAGCTTATATTGAATTTAAACAAACTGCCATCTATACTTCTCAATAAATTGAAGTATCTTCTAAATCTGAATTTTTTGGTGTCAAAAACCGAAAATCTACACACTGTATTTCAATACTATCCCGATTATTTCCGTTAGAATCAATCCATTTTCGTGTCTTTATACGACCTTCAATATAAACCTGATTGCCTTTTTTTAGATACTTTTCACAAATTTCGGCAGTTTTATTACGTACAACGATAGTATGCCATTCTGTATTTTTAACCTTTTGACCTGTGGATTTATTAATATACTCCTCATTAGTTGCTAATTGAAACCGACCTATACAATTTCCATTTTCAAAATAAGTAAGTTTAACATCATCACCTGTATGACCTATTAGTAGTACTTTATTTAAAGTTGCAGACATGAAAAATTGATCTAATTAATAACTCCAAGGGCTTGTTTTAAAAGAAATACAAACTGTAATTCAAAAGTTTCGCATTATTGGTTTACTTTTAAATGATGCACATATCGAGATATATAAATCAATTTAAAGTGATCCAAGTTTTTAAAATTTTGGATTACAGGAAGTAATGTCTTTAAGAGCTTGTTTTAACTCTCAAAATAAGATACTTATTACAAACCATCTATGAGTATTTGATATTTATGAAGCAAAGTACATAAAATAATCAATACCTAAAATTTACATAAGAGCTTGTTTAAGACTTCTTCAAAGTAGAAATAAAACGAGAAATTACAATAGGCATTGGAAACTTTGAAAAGTCATCTTTCAAAACAGGAACTCCATTAAAAATATTTAAAGAAACCTCGGCTGTTTTTACACTATAATAAGTAATATATAAATGTTGATGAGAAAGTTTATGCGGTGTAACACATTGTTCCAAAAGTTCTAAATCTTCAACTTTTGGAAACTCTTTTCTTACCTCAACAAGTAGTTGCTCCTTAGAAACAGATGCTTCAAATTCAAAATCAGGAAAATCATATAAGTTTCTCCAAATACCTTCTTGATTCCTATAACGCATAAAAACATGCGACTTATTTTCTTGTACTAGATAATTTATATATCTTTTTTTAACCTTAGTCTTTTTTATTTTAACAGGTAAATCTAAATAAGCCTCATTTCGAAATGCATAACAGTTATGCTGGAATACACAACTGGAACATTTAGGTTTTTTAGGAGTACAATGTGCTGCACCAAACTCCATGATAGCTTGGTTATGAGTACTTGAATCTTTTATAGGTAGCAATGATAGTGCTAATTTCTGAAATTCTTTTTGCCCTTGAGAACTATTTATTGGAGTAAAAACACCATAAATTCTTGCTAGTACTCTATACACATTCCCATCAACAACTGCTACATGCTCATTACTACTAAAAGATGCTATAGCACTAGCACTGTAAGGACCAATCCCTTTGAGCTTTATAAGTTCTTTGTAACTAGACGGAAAAACACCATTATAATCAAAAGCAACCTTTTTAGCGGTTGCATACATATTTCTGGCTCTTGAATAATACCCTAAACCTTGCCATAATTTCAATACTTCATTTTCTGTAGCATTAGCTAAATCACTTACTTTAGGAAAACGCTTCAAAAAAGACAAAAAATAAGGTAAACCCTGATTTACACGTGTTTGCTGCAAAATAATTTCACTTAACCATATCACATAAGGGTCTTTATATTTCCTCCAAGGCAAATCACGTTTATTTAAAACATACCAATCAATTAAAAGAGGACTAAAATCTGAATTCAAAGCTTTTTTATCACAAAAGTACCTTAAATTTCAGTTAAATCCATCTATTTATTTGATATTTTGAGGTTTAATACCTATATTTGCCTTAAATTAATCCACCAAAAAATATTATAAAATGACAAAAGCAGATATTGTAGCAAACATTTCTGGTAAATTAGGTTATGAAAAATCTGATGTACAAGCAATTGTAGAATGCTTCATGGAAGAGGTAAAAGATTCTTTAGAGTCTGGAAACAATGTGTACTTAAGAGGTTTTGGAAGCTTTATTATTAAAACTAGAGCTGAAAAAACTGGTAGAAA
>WTKB01000207.1 GCA_011524575.1 Aquimarina sp. | reverse complement strand
CCAAAACCTTAAACTTTTGAATTACAGTTTGTATTCAGTTTAAACAAGCTCTTATACCCCATAACCTCTGTACAGAAATAACAACTTGACTTAATTTTTCTGTATAACATCTAATATTCATATTTTTATTTGAAATAATTACTTAAGCATTGTATTTTTTGAGAAAATATAGCCTATTGAAAGAGCTTGTTTAAAGGGAATACGAACTGAAATTCAAAAGTTTGCCGTTATTTGTTTACTTTTAGATGATCCAAGTTCTTAAATAAAATACAAACTTTCAAAAAAAATATAAAGCCAAAACTATGCCTAAAAAAAATTTTAAAGCAGTAGCAGCAACAATAAAAAATTTAGTATCACCTGACTTAAAACAATTAAATGATTTGTATAATGAAGGTGTAACAATATATACCGAGCTAAATGAAAGAAGAGCAAAAATCATTGAGGAACTAAGTACAAAATCTGAATTACAACCCTTTCTTAAAAATTGTATATCTCTTGAACAGCTTCAAGTAGCAGCTCTAAATTATGAAGAATTTTCAAATGAAGAACATATACAACTTATGAATAAAATTGAAAATTTAAATGCCATTGTAACTCAAAGTTCTAGCGTTTTTCCTGAATTAATTCCATTAAGAAAAGTGATGATGCAATTACTTAACATGGATAAAAAAATGAAAGAACTCACTAAAGAAATTAAAAGAAAATCTGAAAATCAATCACAAAGAGAAACAGCTACAAGAAAGCTAGGTAGAACCCGAAGATAAACTAGAAAATGCTGTAAAATAACCAATAGGACTCGAAAACAAGCAAGAAACTGATGTTAAAACAATGCGACAACAATTAAAAAAAGTTATTATGTCCTATAAAAAACCGTAATAAAAAAAACTTACACAGATTTTGGGATAGTGTCACAAAAACTAACTTTACTAGAGAAAGTACACATAAAAACCTCTCATTCCTTTGTTATGATTGCTAAAACCCCACTATATAAAATCTTGCTTCTAATGTGTTTAAGCTTACTAAACACATTAGCTTCATTTGCACAACCTACTGTTTTTGAAAGTAAAGGCATGGGAGGGGGCGGTGCGACGTTTCAGCCCTCCATTAGTCCTTTTAATGATGGTTTGTATTACATTACTTCAGATATGTCTCATGTGCTTAAAAGCGAAAATGCAGGGCAAACTTTTGGTCAAATTCATTCCAATGAATTTCAAGCATCGGGGCAACATTCTAAAATTCAATTCACTGCCGATCCTGATATTTTATATAGTTTTGGCTTTACTGGTTATCCTGCTCCTAATGAGCCTATGAAATCCATGGATGGCGGGCAAACCTGGACTGCACTCACTGGTGATCCTACCAATGGAGGGGTATGGCAACTTTTTGCAGATCCTACAACCACCCAGCGCGTAGTGCTTTGTAGTTATCGTGAGGTCTTTTTATCAACCGATGGAGGAGTTTCGTTTAAAAGTATTTACGCACCAGGAAGTAGCGTGTACTTAGGCGGTGTATTTTGGGATGGAACGGATATTTACATTGCCGTTAATGGAGCTACGCCAAATGGAAGTACGCCTTTACTACTCGTTTCTAATACTAATGGTACAGATTTTATAGCACAATCCGTAAACGGAGATTTTACCGAAGGGCATTATTTTAGAACTATGGAAGGGGTAAAAGATGCCCATGGACAGGTGCATTTATATGCTGTAACTATGCACAGCACCTTTGGCGGACTACTTTTTTCTGAATGGTGGGGACCTACTCGTAAATTACTTCGTTTAGATTATAGTAATGACGCTACTTGGCAAAGCATTTCAGGAGCAGCTACGGGTTTACAATTAACCAGCGATGGGGGGAGTTTTCATCCGAACCATATTGTGACCTGTGCCAGTGCTCCAAACACACTTTATGTAGGCGGATACGATGCCCCAGCCATGGAAGTGTACCGCTCTAACGACAGTGGGCAAACGTGGTCGCTGGTTTTGGATTGTGAAAACGACAATCAGAATCAGAATATAGCCACAGGTTGGATTGGTGCTGGTGGTGATTTTAATTGGTGGTGGTCGGGCTCGGTACTCGGTATGGAAGTAGCCGATAGCAACCCAGATGTAGTGATTATTACCGATTTTGTATCGGCACACCATACCCGAGATGGTGGGGTGTCGTGGCAGGCTTTGTATGTATCCCCCACTGATCTCACACCTGCGGGTAGCAATAGTAGTACAAATAAAGCTTACAGATCCAATGGTTTTGAAGTGACTACCTGTTGGGACATGCACTGGTTTTCTGAAAATGAGCTTTTTGTGGGATATTCTGACGTACAAGGTTTTATTTCTGATGACAAAGGTGATTCTTGGAGTACCGATTATACCTATCCTAAAAAATACAATACCACTTATGGTATTACGCCCGCACCCAACGGAGAAAAAATATATGCTTGTGTGTCTGACAAACACGATATGTATGGCAATATTTACCTAACGGATGCCTTGATAGATTCTGGAACAGGTGAAATTTTTGAATCTTTGGACAAAGGTAAAACGTGGACACGCACCTATGATTTCCAACGTGTGGTGCTGGATTTAGCGATCGATACCAAAAATCCAAATCGGTTTTATGCCTGCGTAGCAAACAGCACTGATGGAGGAATTTATTACTCCAAGGATTATGGAAATTCGTGGTCGTTACTCCCTGCACCACCCCGCACCGAGGGACATCCTGTAGAAATTAAGGTATTGGAAGAAAACACACTGGTAGCGGTGTTTTCGGCACGCTACCATGAGGGAGTATTTACACCCAGTTCGGGAATTTTTGTCTCCGCGGATAACGGACAAACGTGGCAAGACCGCTCTGATCCTCGTATGCAGTACTGGACTATGGATTTAGAAATTGCCGCTGATGATCCTAATTTGTGGTTTGCAGGAGTACGTTCCCATTGGGGGGCAAATAATATGCATCAAGGAGGTGTCTACAAGTCCACTAACCAGGGGCTTTCTTGGGAGCGTATCAACGATTTTTACAGGGTACAGTCTATTTCGTTGCACCCAGAAGATAGCAATGTAGGGTATATTTGCACCCATGACTATTTCGAAGGCTTGCAATACAGTGAAAACCTCAACGATCCTTCACCTGATTTTAGCCCTGTAAACGCGTATCCCTTTGATAGACCCAACAAAGTACATTTTAACCCCTATGATGCTACCGAAGTTTGGGTAACGAGTTTTGGAAATGGCTTAAAAAAAGGCATAGCCTCACTTCCTGTTAGGTTAAATCATTCCAATTTTGCTTTCAACCTTTCTGAAAATATACAACTTTGGCCCAATCCACTCCCTGCGTCTAAAAACAAGATCTATCTCCAATGCAGGACTAATACGAAAATGGCTTTGCATGTAATTGAAATATTTGACATTACAGGAAAAAAAGTATATTCCCAAAAATCACCTACACCAGTAGATGCACACACTTGGCAGTTAGATGTAAAAAAATTAAAAACAGGATTTTATTTCGTAAAAATAGCACAACAGACAGCTATTCCTTTTGTCGTGGAGTAACAATAAAAGTGTATTATTAAAGTACGTATGAATCGAAAACAAGCAAGAACTCATGTTAAAACTTACATAGATTTTGGGATAGTATTTTATCTACTTTTTCCTTCCCATATTCCTTTTTTAAAGAATACATTCCCGAATTTTTCTGATTCAAAAACATAATAAAAGTTACCAAATTTTTTTCTGTATAAAGTAGGGTTGTCTTTTATGATGTGATGATTAGTTGAATCTGAATGAACTTGAAGTTTTCTATTGCAATATTCTTCTTTATCTAAGTCATAATATCCGCTCGAATAGGAAAGTTTTATATGCTCAGTTTTCCATTTGTTTTCATAAAGTTTATACTCAAAAATCAATGTGTCAGTCTTAGTTATTTTAAATCTGAAATTTTCGTATTGCCAATCAGCTTGCTTTCCTGGGAATTTACTTTTATCAACTACATACGATCCGTATATATCTTTATTTGTTAAAACAACAGGTTTAAAATAGGGTTGTGATAGATACAGAATCCCACTACCTCCGATAAAAGTGACCCACCCAAAGAGAAGTAAATAGATTGGGAATTTCTTATTTGATGAGAAGTAATTATTTAAACCTAACGAAAAGAGCAACATTACTATAAAAGGCATCCAAACTATCATACTACTGGACAAAATGAAAAAAGAGTGAATCCTAAGCATTAAATTTGTGTT
>WTKB01000234.1 GCA_011524575.1 Aquimarina sp. | reverse complement strand
CAAGTTCTTAAAATTTTGGATTACAGGAAGTAGTGAGTTTAAACAAGCTCTAAAGGGAATACAAACTGTAATTCAAAAATTTAAGGTTTTGGGTTACTTTTAAATCACGTGCATATCGAGATATGTAAGTCCTTTTAAAGTGATCCAAGCTCTTAACGTTTTGGATTATAGGAAGTAGTGCCTTTAAACAGGCTCTAAGATACAATTAGCATACAAAAAGCACACGATACACATTTCCAATTAAAGTAAGCTAAAATATTAAATGATATAAAAAATAGTTAATTAAGATGTACTTGAAAAATTAATTGCTTTTTCCCAGAAAGAATCATATTTTCAGAGAACTTATTTTTATTAAAAATTTGATTTTCTTTGGACTCCTTTAACACATCCAAAAAAACAACTGCAAAACAAATTAAATGACTCATAATAAGTGTTTTTAGTGAATAATAAAAGTATTTACTATTATATAAACAAAGACTAAGCCACTTTACAAAAAAACTAAATTAAATCAATTACTTGCTTGCTGAATGCTATCATTTTTATAAAAACACCACTCCTGTTCTAAACGATCTTTAACTTGAGAAATACTCATAGAATGATCAAATTTCATCGTTGAACTTTCAGGCAAATAAGCGGTTCTAAAGCCTTCTTCTAAAGAAGCTAGCTTTTTATAAACGCCTTTTTCGGTTTCTAAATTCCAACTTTTATCTGATTCAAAATAAACCATATGAATTTGCTGGCCTTGAGACTCCCCTTTTAGAACTTCAATGTGATACTGATTTTTTGTAGCAATTAATTTATACGTATTCTTTTTATTTTTTATAATTTTAACCTGCTCTTCTCCCTCTTGCATAGAAAGTGGATTTGTCCCTTCCCAAAATTCAATACTATTTAATATAAATAAATCAGCAAAAGTAAGAATCTCATAAACAGGCACTACCCATAAAGCAAGAAATATAAGCTCGTTTGCCATTTTATTATCAGTTACCTGATTATTCCATTCTCTTAAATTGTTAAAAGCAGTAAAAGAACCTATACAACTATTTAAAGCTAAACTAATAGCTAACAATGAGGAAATAACGATATTATTTTTCATAAATTTTCAAAAGTTAGATAACCGCAAATTTAAGACAATATTAACAAGTCACTTCAACTTTTTTTCATGAATTATAAGCCCTCATAATCTTTGGAATCACGTTGGAATCACGGTAATAAATCACACTATCAATTATAGCGCTTTACTAAATGAAAAAAAATCTCAGTATATGCACATATGCATACACTGAGATTTTTAAATATAAAAAACCAATTAGTAACTCTTAATATTTAGTTAGAAAAAATTACTTTTTAAACTTTTTAAGAATTTCTCTCATGTGCTCTCCAGCAGCCTCACGACCTCCAAGTCCGTAAGAAAGAGCTACTGCTACTGCTACTGCTCCTAAAATTAGTCCAAATGCTAATTCTACAATACTATTAGCAATTCCCATAGTTGTTAAAGAGATTGCTACAAATAGTGCAATGATAGCACCACGAGCAATTGAAGCAACAAACTGGTTATTCTCGGACTTAGAAAGAACTTTATAGAACGTAGAAGCAATAAAATTACCGATTACTAAAATCAGTAATCCAAACACGATCTGTCCTGTAACTTCTAAAATCTGAGAAAGAATTTCATTAAGTTTCGTAAGTTCTAAAACCTCAACTCCAGTGATGATTCCAAAGAAGATTAAGAAGAAATATACTAAACCAGTAATCAAACTTACTAAAGATTGCTCTTCTCCAAGAATACTATCTAAATTCATTTTCTTAGATAAATCTTCTACTCCGATACTCTTTAATAACTCTCCTAAAAAGTCCACTAAATACTTTCCTCCAACAGAAAATAAAGTAATAATTACTGAAGCAGCGATTACATTAGGAATCTGATTCAATACCGTATTAAGTACTGCGTTTGCTGGCTCACTAATCGCATTAATTTGTAATGAATTTAAAGCCTGAATAATAAAAGGAATTAAAATCACAGCAAATACAACTTTTTGAAGTACAGCTAAAACCTTAGTAGGATCCTGGATTTTTAGCTTATCTGTAAACTTTTCTAAAAGCGTAGATCCCATACCGATAAGGTTAGAAACCATTTTAGCAATGATATAACCTACAAAACCGATAAGCCCAGCAGCTAACAAATTAGGTAAGAAAGCTAAAATTTCATCCAACATATTTTTGATTGGATCTAGTACACTGTCTAAACCTAGTGAACTCAATACTAAAAGAAGTACAAAAATCTGAATGATAAAGTAAACGAATTTAGAAATAAACTCATTAACGTCCATTTCTCCTACTTTATCACCAAGTAACTTGTTATCCCAATTGGTTTTGTTTAAACCTTTGTAAACAACTTTCTTGAATAATTTTGCAATAAATCGTCCAACTATTAAAATAGCAATAGCCGATAATAATGTGGTAATTTTGCCATCTAGTCCTAATAGCTCAAAATACCCTTGAATTTTTGATGTAATGTCTCTCATTGTTTCTAAGAATTGTTAAAAATTTATTTAAATATATGTTAAAATTTAAGGATTCATAATTAAATTACATTTTTTTTACCACATAAAACACACATATCTCCTCGTAATTATTAAAAATGAGTTTTATAGTAGTAATGATCAAATATTATATGAATTTACTTTTTTTTCAAATTTTTTAAAAAACTACAGAATAGAATACTTCCTAGATACACCTACAGAAGTTTATAGTGCACTTTATCGAAATTACTGCTGTTATTTTTTTAATACTTCAAGTATTTCAGCTATCTGTTTTTGAATTATTTTTGCTAAATCCTGTGCTAATTCCAAACTTTTAGCCTCCGTATATACTCGTATGATAGGTTCCGTATTACTTTTACGCAAATGAAACCAAGCCTCCTCTAAATCAACTTTTACCCCATCAATAGCAGTTACTTTTTCTGAAGTATATTTCTCTTTTATAGCAAGTAATAACCCATCGATATCAATATCAGGAGTTAAATTTATTTTTCCTTTATACATAAAATAGGCAGGATATGTTTTACGTAAAACACTAATACTTACCTTCTGATTTGCCAAATGGGTCAAAAATAGTGCTATTCCAACAAGGGCATCTCTACCGTAATGAGAATCTGGATAAATAATCCCACCATTACCCTCGCCACCGATAACAGAACTTTTAGCTTTCATGAGTTCAACCACATTAACCTCACCAACTTTAGCAGCATCATAACATCCACCATGTAATTGTGCAACATCTCTAAGTGCCCTACTCGATGATAAATTAGAGGTTACATGACCACTTTTTTTAGAAAGAATATAATCTGCACAAGCAACAAGGGTGTATTCTTCACCAAACATCTCTCCATCCTCACAAACAAATGCCAGACGATCTACATCTGGATCTACCGTAATACCAAAATCAGCTTTCTCGGTAACAACCATCTCAGAGAGTTCCCAAAGGTGTTCTTTTAAAGGCTCAGGGTTATGAGCAAAATGCCCTGTAGGTTCACAATGAATCTTGGTAACCTGAACTCCTAAAGCTTCTAAAAGCATTGGAACAGCAACTCCTCCTGTAGAATTCACACCATCTACTACTGCTTTGAAATTAGCATTTTTAATAGCTGTAGCATCAACCATTTCTAATCCTAGAATATGATCGATATGTTTTTCAAAATAGTTTTCCAATACCGAGATACTTCCTAAATCATCAATCTTGGCAAAATTAAAATCTTGTTTTTCAATTTTTTCTAAAAGCATTTTTCCATCTGATGCAGAAATAAACTCTCCTTTAGCATTTAAAAGTTTTAAGGCATTCCACTGCTTAGGATTATGACTTGCTGTAAGGATAATTCCCCCATCGGCATGCTCCCATGGCACAGCAAGTTCTACCGTAGGCGTTGTAGAAAGCCCTAAATCTAAAACCTCAACACCTAACCCTACTAATGTTTGCATCACAAGTTCTTGCACCATAGCTCCTGAAAGACGGGCATCTCTACCCACAACAATTTTAGGAGTAGTTTTATTCGTTTTTTCTTTAATCCAAGCACCAAAAGCACTGGCAAAATTAACAATATCTACTGGGGTAAGGTTATCACCTACACTTCCGCCAATAGTGCCTCGGATTCCTGAAATAGATTTTATAAGTGTCATGGAAGGGGGGTTATTTAAGAATATCTAATACCAATTGGCCTTTGAAATCACTATAAGATGAATTA
>WTKB01000279.1 GCA_011524575.1 Aquimarina sp. | reverse complement strand
GAATACGAACTGTAATTCAAAAGTTTACCGTTATTGGTTTACTTTTAAATGATGCGTATATCGAGATATATAAATCTTTTTAAAGTGACCCAAGTTCTTAAAATTTTGAATTACAGGAAGTAGCACCTTTAAACAAGCTCTTATCTTTGAAATAACTATGAGAATAAAGCCTTAAGTTCAGTAGCTTCTTTTGGAGCTAACCTACCAGCTAACACCAAACTGAGTTGTTTTCTACGAAGTGCAGCGTTATAGGCTTGTTTTTCCTCCTCTGTTTGAGGAATAAGTTCAGGCACTACCAAAGGCTTGTTATTCTCGTCCACAGCTACAAAAGTATAAATAGCCGAATTTGCTTTTTTCTTAGTACGCTTTTTAGGATCTTCAATCCAAACTTCTAAACCTACTTCCATTGAAGTTCTAAAGGCTCTAGAAACCTTTGCTGATACGCTTACCACACTATCTAAAGGAATAGGTAAATCAAAAGAAACTTGGTTTACAGAAGCGGTAACAACTACCTGATTACAGTGCCTGCGTGCCGCAATACTCGCCACCCTATCCATACGTGCTAATAGTTCTCCTCCAAACATATTGTTTAAAGAATTTGTTTCACTTGGAAGTACTATATTAGTTAGTAATGTGTACGATTCTTGAGGAGTCTTTGCTTTCATATTAAAAGTGATTCCAATTCTTAAAATTATGAATTATAAGGAAGTAGTCCCTTTAAACAAGCTCTAAGACTGCACTAAAATCCATGCAGATTTATTTACAGAAGTCTTTATTTTACTTAAGTACTTAACTGCCTCTAATTTTGATGAAAAACACTGATAAGCCACTTGATGTAATCCTAATCGGTTTTTACCAATATAGCTCGATTTGTATCCTTCTTTTTGAAGTTTTAAAACCATCTTATCTGCATTAATACGATCCCTAAAAGCACCTGCAACCACACTAAAACTAGGCGTATGCAGCTTTTTAACAATTGCTGGTTTACTAACAGGGCTTTTAACACCAGTAGAAAGAACTTTATTTTTTTTAGAACTTTTAGAACTTATTACAGAGACTTGCTGTTGTTTTTTAGAGATAGCTTTATGCGAAGTAGTAATCTTCTGTTGTTTTTCTTTTGGAGCATCTAAAGAAAGTAACGATAAAGGACTCTTTACCTCAAAAACAAAAGAAGCTTTTTGGATTTCTTGACGCACCATCTGAGCTGCCTCTACTTGAAGATTTACTTGTTTTTGCTCATGAGAATGTTCTAAATAAGCATAACTAAGCCAAGATCCTATCCCTAAAACTAAACTTGCAGCAACAACTTTATAAGAACTAAATACACCATATAAAACTTTAGGTGTCTTTTGAGTTGTATCTTCTAATGAAGGTATTTCTTTCTGTGACTCCTCAGGCTTTAAAGGTGTCTGATTAGATACTTTTTCTAAATCTTCCGATAAAGAGAATACTTCTGTAGTGTATTGTGGTACATCCGCAGAAAAACTCGCTAATTCATTTTGAATTTGTAATGGTAAAACCACTGTTTGTAAACCAAAAGCCGCTCTAGAAAAATTGATTTTATTAGAAGCCTCAAACATTAAATTAGTATCAGAGGTTATTCTAAAAACCCCAAGTCCGTCTAGTACACACGTTCTTTTAATAGTTAATTCTTGTTGCAGTAAGTGTACCTGATTTGCTATACGATTACAAGCTTCATCAAAAGAAATCCCTTCTTTACTGGCTATATGACTTGCCAACAAACCATCATTATTTTTCACCTGACGATTAAAAGAAATTTCTTTAAATGGAGGGTGAATTTTCTTTTGATCTTCAGAGATTTGTGCTGGTCTATTTTTAGCCAAAAATGCGCCAAAATTAGGAACAATAACACAATTATGTAAAAACAAAAGTTCACCTATGTATAGAGATAATAACATAACTACAAAAATCTATCTTTTTTACCAATATTACTAATTTATTTCACAGGAATTTCAATATCATTAGAGCTTGTTTAAACAAGCTCTTAACACTGCCTACAACACAGGCTTTATCTTAGCGCTTACAGGAAGATCTAAACTAACTTTTTTAAATTGAATACCTGTAAAAAAAATTCTTTTAGGCAAAATAAAACGTTCTCCTTTAAAAGCCATTTGTTGCTTATCAACTTCTCTTAGAATAGGATCAGAATTAAGATCAAAACCTTCTACCCTATAAACTTTAGTAGCTTCAGTAGGATTCCTTTTTGGTTGTATAAAGTCGGTCTCTATAAACTCCCCTGAAGAAAGTAAACGCTTAATTGCGTTAGAATCCTCCTGTAACCGTATAGCCTGTGGGGAAAGTTGTATATTAGTTTGAGAAAATTCTGGAGCGATATACGGGGTAATTGTACTTTCTTCCAGTTGATGAGGACTAAACACACATACATGCGGAATGGAACTAGAATTACCAACATTTTGAAACAAAAAATTCCCATTATTATTTAAACCTAAATATTCAAAAGTAGATAAACCTCTTGATAGTTCTTTATTATTAAAAACTATATGATATATTTTTCCTTGCTCTAAATTCATAAATATTTATACAACAATTAATTATACAGATTCGCAAAAATAGTATCTTTATTACTTATTATTTCTAATAATCATTATTTATTAAACATGGATGAACTTTTAGCCACGCTACAACTCCAAAAAGTACCTAAACTCGGAAATCAATCTATAAAAAAATTAATTCAGACCGTTGGAAGTGCTAGAGGAGTGTTGGAAGAAAAAAGTGATCACCTTCTAAAAATAGATGGTTTTGGAGAAAAAAAAATAAAATTATTAAAAGACAAAAAATACAGGCAAATTGCGGGAAAAGAACTAGAATTTCTTAAAAATAATCAAATAAGGAGTTGGCTATACACTAATCCAGAATATCCAAAAAACTTAAAAGAATGTATTGATGGTCCCGTAGTACTTTTCCAAAAAGGAAATATCAATTTAAATAACACTTCAAAAATTATTAGTATTGTTGGCACACGTAAAGCAACCCGCTATGGTATTGACTTTTGCAACGAACTTTTAGAAGAAATCGCTATTTTTAATCCAATTATTGTATCGGGATTTGCATACGGAATTGATATTGCAGCACATAAAGCAGCCCTTAATCATAAACTCCAAACCGTAGCTTGTTTGGGACATGGGCTAAACCACCTTTACCCAAAAGCACATGAAAAATATGTAAATCATTTAGAGCAAAATGGAGGTTTCATTACTGAATTTTGGAGTACTGATATCTTTCACCCAAAAAACTTTTTAAAACGCAATCGTATTATTGCAGGACTTTCTAAAGCAACACTAGTAATTGAAAGTGCAGAAAGAGGTGGTAGTCTTGTTACTGCTCAAATTGCAAACTCCTATAATCGTGAGGTAATGGCTGTACCTGGGAGAACAACAGACCCATACAGTAAAGGCTGTAATATGTTACTTAAAACCCAACAAGCACACGTACTAACCTCAGCTGCAGATCTTATTTATCATTTAAATTGGGAAATCCCAACTTCTAAAAAAAATCACACTCCAATTCCTTTACCCATACAACAACCTGATAATTTAACTAATGAAGAAATACTTATTTTTAATTTCTTAAAAGAAAAAGGCAAAACCCATATTGACCAATTAGCACTCGGCTGCGGACTACCAAGCTTCAAAGTAGCAGGATTACTAGTAACTATGGAACTCAAAAAAGGGGTGCGACAATTGCCTGGTAAATGGTTTGAGGTATAGCGGCTTATCAGTATTGTAATAGCTATCTTCTGGCGATGTATCACATGTAAATATTTAGTTTTTCATAGGTGTCATTTTTAAATTTTAGCTCCCTCTTAACAAATCTTTAAAGTAATTTTTTAAAAAGATGCCCGAAAAATAAAATGTACATGATTGGGCATAAAACAATACGCAAACAATTCTAAACCTTTGTATTTTCTACAATGCAAAACGCTATTTATCAAAGTCTCAAAATACTGCTCTCGCGTAAAAACAGACACCCAATAGACCGTAGCAAAACTCACAAAATACAAACTACACTTATTGTGAAACTTGTATTTTCGACTCATGAGTAACAAAATATAAAAAATAGTAACGGATAGCGCTAGTTTTCAACTAGTGCCCACACAGAATATATAACAAATATCAACCATGTAAAGCTTGAAAAACTGCACCTGTCTATCGTTGTCGGCACTAGTTAAAAACTAGCGCTAGCAGTTTTGCTACAAACTAGGACCATCAGGGGA
>WTKB01000326.1 GCA_011524575.1 Aquimarina sp. | reverse complement strand
CCGTCAATATAAAGGTGCATATTATGCATAACCAAATAAACTTTTGAAAGTAAAAACCAATTTTTAAATTGAAATTGGTGTAAAGCATAAATATAAGACTTTTAGCTATATAAAAGTTCTTTAATCTGTTTTTTTGGTTTTTGAACTAACTGCAATAGTTGCTTTATTACTAAGTAAGTGAATAATTGGAAAAAAGAATAAAAAACGTTGATAATTACCTACGGTTCGAGAAATGCCCCAAAAAACCCACCATTTTGTAGTGGATTTCTCGAACCGCTATTTTGGGGATCATTTATTTTGTAAATGTTTGACAATGGGTGTTATAAACCTTATAAAACCAAAAAAGCACTACTAAAAAGTAGTGCTTTTCTCAGTAAGCTCCCCCTCTTGGGCTCGAACCAAGGACCCTCTGATTAACAGTCAGATGCTCTAACCAACTGAGCTAAGGAGGAAGTTGCTTTTATAACCGTTTTGCGGTTACGATTGCAAATATACGTACTTTATTTTGTTTAAAAAAATAAAATAAGCATTTTTTATATAGATTGTCTTTGACAATAATTAATTACATAAAAAAATCAGGGTTATAAAATCTTACAACCCTGATTTACAAAGACATTAAATATCTTTACTTAAGAAAAAACATCTTTCACTCTATCGAAAAAAGAACGTTCTGAACTTTCAGGACTTGGAGAGAAATTATCATCATCTTTCATTTTTTGGAAAAATGCCAATTGTTCTTTATTAAGTGTTTTTGGAGTCCAAACATTAACATGTACTAATAAGTCTCCATTACCATAACCATCTAAACTTGGTAAACCTTTACCACGTAATCGTAGCACTTTACCACTTTGAAGCCCCTTCTCTATTTTGATACGAACTTTTCCTGTTACTGTATCAATTTCCTTTGAAGCTCCTAATATAGCATCAGGAAGACTTACATAAAGTTCGAAATGTAAATTATCTCCTTCTCGTTGCAAGGTCTCATGTTCTTTCTCTTCTATAAGAACAATTAAATCTCCAGAAACCCCCTGTGCTCCAGGAGCATCATTTCCTTTACCTGGTACTTTTAACTGCATGCCTTCCTGTACTCCTGCAGGAATTTTAACCGTTACAGTTTCTTCTTTAGAAATCATTCCTGTAGCATCTGCCTCTTTTGGCTTAAACGCTATAGTCTGCCCCATACCTCCACAACTCGGACATGGTGAAGAAGTCTGCATACGACCAAGAATCGTATTTGTGATTTTAACTACCTGACCTGTTCCATTACAAGTACCACAAGTATCATATTTTACGCCTTCGGCTTGAGTTTTTCTACGAACTTTTACTTTTTTCTCAACACCATTAGCAATATCTTCTAAAGTAAGTTTTACTCGAATTCTAAGATTACTCCCTTTTGCTCGACGTGTTCCTTGAGAACGGCCACCACCGAAACCACCGAAGCCACCACCGCCAAAAATATCACCAAATTGACTAAAGATATCCTCCATATCCATAGACCCAAATCCGCCACCATGACCACCGCCACCGTTTTCAAAGGCACGATGTCCATACTGATCATAGCGCTGTCTTTTTTGCGAATCACTAAGTATTTCGTAAGCTTCAGCCGCTTTTTTAAAATTTTCCTCTGCAGTAGTATCTCCTGGATTTTTATCAGGATGAAATTGAATCGCTTTCTTTCTGTATGCTTTTTTAATCTCTGCATCTGAAGCGGATTTGCTCACCCCTAAAATATCGTAATAATCTTCTTTCATAATCTTAAAAAACTGTGTCTATCTTTTTATTCCAAGTAAAATGGCATTATTTACCAGTAACTACTTTAGGATACCTAATAATCTTATCACCTAATTTGTAACCTTTTTCAATAACATCAATAATTTTACCTTGTAAGTCTTCTGAAGGTGCAGGGATTTGAGTAATGGCTTCATGTAAATCTGCATTGAAAGCATCTCCATTAGCTACCTCAACAACTTCTAAACCTTTAGACTTCAATGTGTCAAAAAACTTATTTTTAATTAAAAACACACCTTCTTTTAAGGCTTTATCCTCGGATTTCTCAAGTTCTGCCTCTGCACGTTGAAAATCATCCATAACAGGAAGTAAAGCTTGCATAATTTCTTGACCAGCTGTTTTGTACAATTCTAGCCTTTCTTTACTAGTTCGCTTTTTATAGTTTTCAAACTCTGCAAAAAGACGTAAAAATTTTTCTTTCTCCTGCTGGTGAGCATTTTTCATTACTGACACTTGCTCTTGCAAAGATTCAAGGTCTAAACCATTTTTAGCAGTACCAAAACCTTTAAGTTTTTCTGTATCTAATGTCGAATTTAGATCTTCATTAACACTTTCAACCGTATTATCTTGATTTTTTTCTATTTCTGGATTCAAATCTTGCTCTTTATTTTGTGTACTCATCTGTAAGCATTTAATTTATAATTAGCATAAAATTACTAATCAAAAGTACTGCCAATTCTCAATAGCTGTCATTATGACAGTCGAATAATTGAGTTTTTCACAAAGAACTTGTTTAAACTGAATATAAACTGTAATTCAAAAGTTTAAAGTTTTGAATTACTTTTAAATGAGGTGCATACCTAAAGATATATGAGCCCTTTTAAAGTGATTCACGTTTTTAAAATTTTGGATTACAGGAAGTAGTACAATTAAACAAGCTCTTACACCAATTATTACTTAAAATTACTGTAAAATAAATCATCAAAGATATTTAAACAATTAATGAACACAAGCCCTTTACAAGCTCATGATACAACAAAGTTTAATTATTGGTATTAATTCTGAATACATTATTGTCATCGCTCAAGAATTCAATAAAAACAACATAAATATTAAAACTGGAGAACATCTTAACCAAGTTATTGATAAAGATACACTCCTGATTCTTAAAGAAAATATTCTAAAATTAAAAGAAGGAAAAAGCAACATAATAACTATTAGCACTAAAAATAGTGAGTTTAATGAAATTAAAATCACTAAAAACCCAATTGAAAAGAATAAAATATGGGTACTGCTACATTTCTATAAAAAAACAGGTAACAACTACTACAACGATTATTCTAAAAAAGAAGAAAAAGAAGAAATTATCACTAATAATACTCATAAAAAAGAAGAATACATTAACCACACACCTATAAACCACCTATCTATTAATATTAATACAGGGAATATTATAAATTTGAACCCTTTTTTTGTAAGAAAATTAGGCTATGAACACCGTGAAGAAATCATAGGAAAACATATCTCTAATTTTATTTTAAAAAAATCGAAAAGAATAAAACTATATAAAAGTTTACAAAAAAATAAATATATCTATAATCAGGATGTAACATTAACTACTAAAAACAAGAAGAAACTATATTTAAGAGCGAATATATATCTTACTAAAAATGCTAATAGAAATGTAAAAACTTATGAAGTGGTACTTATAGATATTACCGACTTAAAAAATAGACAGTCAAAACTTCAAGAAAAAAATACACTATTACAAAAAAATAATAGTAAGCTAAAAAAAATCATTTCAATTTGTTCACATGACTTACAAGAACCTTTAGCTACTATTAAATTTTCTGCAGATATCATACAAAAACAATACAAACATCTCATAAGTGAGCAAAGCTTAAAACATCTTAGTTATATCAATCAAGCTGTAGATCGGCTTTCTAGTCAGATAAAATATCTTTTATTAAAATCAACTTCAAAAGACAAAGAAAATTGTGATATTAATGAGATTATTCAAACAGTTTTAAAAGATTTACAAAATAATATTGTTAAATCACAGGCAGCAATTAAAGTTCAAAAAGCAATCCCTTTAATCAAAGGCTACCCAATAGATCTAAGATTACTATTTCAAAATATTATTGCTAATGCAGTACATCATAGAAGTTCAAATACTACTCCTCAAATAGACCTATCATTTATAGAACATAAAGATTGTATTGAATTTCATGTTAAGGATAACGCTAAAGGCATACTTCAAATTCATCATAAAAAAATATTTAGATATGTAACAAAAATAAATTCAGATACGAACAACGGAATCGGTTTATACCATTGTAAACAAATTGTAGCTAAACACAATGGCAAAATATGGGTAGAATCTCAAAAAGAGTGTGGAAGTATTTTTAAGTTCACCATTTCTAAAAAAAAATAGGAATATCGATACATGATTAGTATTAATCATAATTTACTGATATTTGAACCATTGAACAACATAAAACCAAATCAGTTTACTTAATTATTTAGTC
>WTKB01000040.1 GCA_011524575.1 Aquimarina sp. | reverse complement strand
ATCAATAACTTTTGCCATTATCAAATATACAACTTTTTTGAGATTATTAAAAGTTATAATCGTATTAGAGTATATTTGGCTATAAATTAATATTAATATGGGTTTTGCACAGACTCATGTTAGGCACAATAAAACGGCTCAAAGCCATTATTGTTTTGACCTCTATAAAAAAAGGCTTTCACATTTTAGTGAAAGCCTTTTCTATATAGCTGTATTATTTAAATTATAGTTTAGCTTAATTTAAAAGCATTTTCTTGTGGAAAATAAGCTACTTCTCCTAACTCTTCTTCAATTCTTAAAAGTTGGTTGTACTTTGCCATACGATCTGATCTTGAAGCAGATCCTGTTTTGATTTGCCCGGTGTTTAAAGCTACAGCTAAATCAGCAATCGTATTATCTTCAGTCTCTCCAGAACGGTGTGACATTACAGAAGTATAACCTGCATTATGTGCCATATTTACAGCTGCAATAGTTTCTGTAAGCGTACCAATTTGATTTACTTTAATAAGGATTGAATTTGCGATATTTTCTTTAATACCTTTAGATAAACGCTCTACATTAGTAACAAATAAATCATCTCCTACCAATTGTACTTTATCTCCAATTTTTTCGGTTAAATACTTCCAACCTTTCCAGTCGTTTTCATCCATACCATCTTCAATAGAGATGATTGGGTATTTTGCAGCTAATTCCGCTAAGTAATCAGCTTGTTCTTCACTGGTTTTTACTTCGCCTTTATCTCCTTCGAACTTGGTATAGTCGTATTTACCATTTACATAGAATTCTGCAGCTGCACAATCAAGAGCTACTTTTACCTCGTCTCCAAAAGAATAACCTGCATTCTCAGTAGCAAGTTTAATACATTCTAAAGCATCTTCTGTACCATCAAGCTTTGGAGCGAATCCTCCTTCATCACCAACAGCTGTAGATAAGCCTCTGTCTTTAAATACCTTTTTAAGGTTATGGAAAATTTCTGTACCAATTTGCATCGCTTGAGTAAAGTTTACAGCTTTTACAGGCATAATCATAAACTCTTGAAAAGCAATAGGTGCATCTGAGTGCGATCCTCCATTAATGATATTCATCATTGGTACGGGTAATGTATTTGCACTTACCCCACCAACGTAACGATATAAAGGCATATGAAGCTCTGCTGCTGCTGCTTTAGCTACAGCTAAAGAAACTCCTAAAATAGCATTAGCACCTAATTTTGATTTATTTGGAGTGCCATCTAGATCAATCATGGCTTGATCTATAAGGTTTTGTTCAAATACAGAATAACCGATAAGTTCTAAAGCAATCGTATCATTTACATTGTTGATTGCTTTCATAACCCCTTTACCCATATACGCCTTTCCACTATCTCTTAACTCTACAGCTTCATGCTCTCCTGTAGAAGCTCCAGAAGGTACAGCAGCTCTACCTAAAACTCCGTTTTCTGTAATTACATCTACTTCAACTGTTGGATTTCCACGAGAATCAAGAATTTGTCTTGCGTGAATACTAGTGATTATACTCATTTTATAATGTGTTTTAATATTGTTGTACAAATTTTTATGCAATATACAATACTTAGATAATTTAAAAAACTAAGTAGTTATACATAATATTATCCTTTCTTTAAATTTTCAATAAATTGATCAAAAAGATACGTACCATCATTTGGTCCTGGACTTGCTTCAGGGTGGTACTGTACAGAAAAACAATTCTTGTCTTTAATTCGGATTCCAGCCACTGTCCCATCATTCAAATGTTTATGTGTAATAATAACATTTGGATTGTTATCCGCAGCTTCTTTATCTAAAGCAAAACCGTGGTTCTGAGAAGAAATTTCTCCTTTTCCTGTTTCTAGGTTAATCACAGGATGATTAATTCCTCTATGTCCATTAAACATCTTAAATGTTTTAACATTTTGAGATAGTCCAATAATTTGATGACCTAAACAAATACCAAAAGTAGGTAAGTTTTTAGCTATCAATTCTTTTGCAACCTCAATAACTCCTGTAAGTGGCTCTGGATCACCAGGTCCATTAGACAGAAAATAACCATCAGGCTGCCAAGCTTGCATTTCAGAAAGAGGTGTATTGTAAGGAAATACTTTTATATAAGCATCTCTTTTGGCTAAATTTCTAAGAATATTCTTTTTAATTCCTAAATCTAAAGCTGCAATTTTATAAGTAGCATCAGCATCTCCAAAAAAATAAGGTTCTTTAGTGGAAACTTTAGAGGCAAGCTCTAAACCTTTCATTTCAGGGGTTTGCTTTAATTTTTCTTTGAGTTCATCAATTTTGTCAAATTCAGTAGAAATAACCGCATTCATAGCTCCGTTATCACGAATATACCCTACCAATGCACGAGTATCCACATCAGAAATAGCTAACAAATCATTTTTTTCTAAAAAAGAAGCTAAAGAAACAGCTTCTGGTCTAGAAAACTCATAACTGAAATTTTTAACAACCAATCCTGCTATTTTAATAGAATCTGATTCTGATTCTGACTCTAATACTCCATAATTACCTATATGTGCATTAGTAGCTACCATGATTTGCCCAAAATAAGAAGGATCTGTGAAAATTTCCTGATACCCCGTGGTTCCTGTATTAAAACAAATTTCACCAAAGGTACTACCCTCTTTACCTATAGATTTACCATAGAAAAGGGTTCCGTCTGAGAGTAATATAAAAGCTTTTTTACGAGAGAGATACTTCATTAGATTTACTTGTATTTTTTGTTAAAAACGCTTCTAAAATCACCAAAAAAATATGGAATAAAATTTAGGAAGGCGAAAATCTGCACAAAAGTAATGCAATTCGCTAAAACTATAAAATACAAAACATTGTTTTTTATAGAAGAGCTTGTTTAAAGGCACTACTTCCTTTAAACAAGCACTAAGACAAATTCGCATAAAAGTATGAGGTCTCCACTACACCGTTACTCCTTCTATAAATAACTTCTGATTTAAAAACTGTAAACTCTTAATTTTATCTTCAGTATTAACCAGTAAAGAAATATTATTTCTACTACCTCCGTAAGAAATCATACGTACAGGTAATTCATTGAGAATCTCAAAAAGTTTATAGGCTTTTTGATCTTCGATAACCGCTTCTCCTACGATACAAATGATACTTTGATTTTGATCGATAGCTACCTCAGTGGCACAAGCCTCTAATTCTTTACGAATAACAGCTAACTTAGAAGTATTATCAATAGTTAGAGATATAGCTACCTCTGAAGTTGTAATCATATCAATCGAAGTTTGATTATTATCAAAAATCTCAAAAATATGTTTCAAATACCCATGAGCCATAAGCATACGGTTAGACTTAATCTTAATAGCCGTAATACCATCTTTAGCAGAAATAGCCTTAAGCCCTTTTACGGGGTTTTGATTAGAAATTACCGTTCCCTGAGCTTGAGGCTCAAAAGTATTCTTTAAAAATACAGGTATATTCTTACTTGCAATAGGAGATACGGTTTGAGGGTGCAAAATTTTTGCTCCAAAATAAGCCAGTTCTGCAGCTTCGTTATATGTTAAACTAGAAATCGGATAAGTATCTTCTACAAACCTTGGATCATTGTTGTGAAGTCCATCAATATCCGTCCAAATTTGCACCTCTGTGGCTAATACAGCTGCCCCAATAATAGTTGCAGAATAATCACTACCTCCTCTTTTTAATGTAGTAATTTGCTTTTGTTGATCCCTGCAAACAAAACCTTGCGTAATATAAATTTCTGTAGGTTGTTTAGAAATAATACCATTTAATAACTCGGAAACTTGATTGATATTTGGATTATCAACCTGATCAACATGCATAAATTCTTTAGCATCCAAAAGCTGATTAGTTACACCTGAAGCTGCTAAATAACTAGAAAAAATAAATGTTAAAATTCGCTCACCAAAAGTTACAATTTCATCTCTTGTAGTTGCGGTAAAATCAGCAACAACTAACTTTGATAACTCCTCTAAAATAGAAGAAATCCCTGAGATAACTTCATTTTTCTGTACTTCATATTTTTCTAATAAAACAGAAGCTGTACTAATATGTTTCTCATGAAGTTTATTAATAATTTCTTTAACTGATTCCACTTCTTTTTGTTCAGAAGCATCTGCTAAGGCTACAAGCTGATCAGTAACACCAGACATAGCAGAACACACCACTACCTTTTTATCATGATCTGAAGTAATGATCTCTTTTACACGAATCAGGTTTTCGATTGAACCAACGGATGTTCCTCCAAATTTTAAAACTTTCATACAATTTACAATTGATTTATACAAACCTTACAAAAATACGTTTTTATT
>WTKB01000255.1 GCA_011524575.1 Aquimarina sp. | reverse complement strand
TCAGTTAATTTACCTTCTTCAAATAGAATACCAATTGATTGGTTGATAATGTCTTTAGGTCCTGGATGATTGGAAGATATGGGTATAGTTCCTTGAGACATTGCTTCAATAATTACTATTCCAAAAAGCTCCTCCCATTTTGAGGTTTTTATGGAGTTTAATAACAGATATTGGTGTTGAGCTAGTAGCTTTTTAAGGGTTTTTGTGTTTGAAATTTTTCCTAAAAAATTAATATTATTATAATCTTCCGAATAACTTTCTGCCATTATTTTTAAAGAGCCGTCTCCTACTAAAGTTAAACTTAAAGAAGGATTGTTTTTGAAATATTCTAAAATTTCCTCGATACCTTTTGCAGGAATTAATCTTCCAATACAAATAAAACTATTTTTAGTTTTTTCAGTTTTAGAAGTAAGATCAACTGAAAAATCTGGTTTTAATGAGTGTAAAACTACACTTGTTATAGTTTTATCAATATTGTAGTTTTCTAAAATCTGATTTTGAGCTACAGAGGTTACACAGAAAATATGCTTAACCTGCTCTTCTAAAAAACACCTCCAATCTTCTAAAACTTTTTTTGATTTTATTTTTTTTGGTTGAAAACTTTTGTCCCAACAACACCAGGATGTATGATAGTAAACTTGATGGTTTTTTAATAACCAACTTAAGCTTTTTATTTTTTTATCATAAGGTGCAATTCCTAAAAGTACTTTTTGGTTTTTAGTAAAAAGTAGGAAAAGAATGAATTTTATATTTTGTATTTGTCTTACAAATAAGCTTGGTTGAAATTTGGTAATTGATTTTAATATTTTCCCAATTACCGAAAACTCATAAAATTTTATTTCAATTTTATGTTTATTCAATAATTTTTCTAGTGCAACATAATGACTATTAGCACCATTTTTATGGAATATGTATACTCTATTAGGCAATTTTATAATTGATTAGTTTTTTTAAAATACTTTTCTAACACTAATAAGGATATCAATTTTTCTCTTTCTTTATTTTTAAATTGAGATACATATTCATTTGCGTTTTTTACAATTTCTTGAGCTTTATTAGGATTTAATATGTAGTATTTAAGTACTTCTTCTAAGTCAGAAAAATCATCCTTTATCTCAATATAATGGTAATTAGGGATTAAAGTACCCTCCATAAACCAAGTTTCAAATTTAGGTTTTGGCATTACTGCTACAGATTGTGAGCTCATGATCCATTTTAGGTTTGAAGCCACATCGTTTCCCTCTAAACTTAAAATAAATTTGTAGGCTAATTGTTCATCAATAGTCATTCTGCTAACTTTCCATTCAGGTTTAAAAGCACGTTTATTTACATCCCCAATATTGCATAAGGGATGGTTGATGTATTTTTCAAGAAAGTCTATTCGATTAGGTAAATTACTTCTTACCCTTCCCCTAAAAACAATTGAATCTTTTTTCTGTAAAAAATTATATTTTTCTTTTTTGATAAAAATAAAGTGACGGACTTTATTTAGTTTTAATAATACGGAGTTTTTGTTGTCCCCGTTTATTGGTCGACTTTTTAGAAAACTAGGTTCATTTGGTATTTGGGTAACATCGCCAAACACATAATTTACTTTTAAGCTTTTTTTAAAATATTTGAATGACTCGTAAAAATCAAAAAAGTAGGTTTTACTTCCATCTTTAACTTTTAAATCACTCAGAATTTTTGAATTTTTGAGTTCTTTAGGGCTGTTTAGTTTGTTGTAATAATTAACTCGGTCAAGTATATATTGTTTTTCTTTGGGATCCTTTTGGAGTGAACTCAGTAACTGATTTAGTTTGTTTTCGTGATACTTCTGGGGAACCGCAAGTAAAAAGTAATTTTTTAGATAGTAAAGAGCTTTATTGTTTTTATGCTTAAAAGACATTCTCTTCAAGTCAATCTTAAAAGTCTTTTTTAAATTGATTCCCATCATTTACGTATAATTTTTACAGATGAGTCAGTTCCAATTTTTATGATTGAAGATGCGTTTTTGAACTTACTATCTTCAGGTGCCTTAGAAACATAATCAACTAATTCAATCAATTTAGGATCAATGTCTTTGAAAGATTTTGGTGTGGTTTGGCCGCTAAAATTAGCTGAGGTTGATACGATTGGTTTTTTGTATTTTCTTAATAATTTGCTCAAGAAAGGATTTCTTACCACTCTTATTCCTAGCGTGTTATCGGGAGCGATAATATTTTCTGCTATCCTAATAGGGTTATCATAAATGACAGTTGTAGGTTTGTTGGCATATTTTAAAATGTCGTAGGCTACTTCTGGAACTTCCTCTACATATTGTTGTAACATTTTAAAGTCACTAACTAAGCAAATCAGGGATTTTGTGTCATTTCTTTTTTTTAGTTTATTGATTTTATCAATGGCATCGGCATTAGTAGCATCACAGCCTAAACCCCAAACGGTATCTGTAGGGTACAATATGATTCCGCCACGCTTAAGGTGTTTTATGAAAGTCTCAGTTTCTTGTTTTAAATCAATCATATACTAAAGAAGAATAATTATTTACAAATGTACTTGTAAAATTTTATAGTTTTGCTACAAAGACTTTTGAATTGCTAAGCTATCATAATAACATATTAAAAATTTACAATAACCCTGAAATTATAAGTAAAAGTCAATTGCTTCAAGAGGGGAGGAATCTAGTTTTTATTTATCAAAATCAATCTAATCAAGATGTTGTTGTAAAGTTTTTTAAAAAGCCCAAGTTAATTAAAGCTTTAATTTATGGAAGTTTTAGAAAGAGTAAGGCTTACAGATCCTATCTATATGCCTCTAAATTAATAGAATTAGGAGTTGGTACACCAAAGCCACTAGGATTTTTTGAGGAAAAAAAAATGGGGTTACTAAAAATGAGTTACTATTGCTCTCAATTCATTGCTCCTGATTACACTTTTCGTGACTTGACATTAGATTTTAATATTCCTGATTTTGAAAAAATTATAAGAAAATTTACTCAGTTTACATTTAACCTTCATGAAAAAGGAGTTGAATTTTGTGATCATTCACCAGGGAATACTTTGATAAAAAAAAATGATCAGGGTACATATGATTTCTTCTTAGTTGACTTAAATAGAATGAATTTTGGTCAAATGAGTTTTGAAAAGAGAATGAAAAATTTTTCAAGGATAACAAAGGAACCTAAAATTATTTCAATAATTAGTGATGAATACGCTATAATATCAAACTATGATAAAGATGATATTCATCAAGCGATTAAAGATAATGTAAATCAGTTTCAAACTAAGTTTCAAAAAAAGAAGGCTTTTAAGAAGAAGTTTTTCTTTTGGAGAAAGAAAAAGTAGTTGTAATGAAATTAAAAGAATTACCATATTCAGTTTACCATTCAAGTAGATTAAAACTATTATCGTTAGATAAATTATCAGGCAAAGGAAAACCTGAAGTGCCTATAATAGTTTCGTTGACTACAATTCCTGATCGAATAGATAAAGTTTATATAACAATAAGGAATATTTTAGATCAAACGGTCAAGCCAGAAAAAATTATACTTTGGTTAAGACGAAGTCAAGAGGGGAAATTACCCCAGAGTTTGAAAAAGTTAATAGGAGAAGTTTTTGAGGTTAGGTTTTTTGATTTTTGTTGTTCTCACAAAAAATTAGTTCATTCATTAGAAAAATATCCAAGTCATATTATAGTAACTTGTGATGATGATTTTATTTACTCTAAGGACTGGCTGGAATTATTATATAAAGCCCATAAAGAATCACCTAAAGCGATTGTTGCCAATAGATTACGTATGATTCAGTATGATAATCAAGGAAATTTAGAACCTTATAAAAAATGGGTTTATAATCATATTGATGATACCAATAAAAAACGATTACTTATTATAGGAGCTAGTGGAGTTTTGTACCCTCCTAATTCATTAGATAGCCGTGTTTTTAATGAGTCTTTGATAAAGAAACTGGCACCTAAAGCCGATGATATTTGGTTTACAGCTATGGCTTTGTTAAATGGTACGGAAATTAAACTAGCTGAAAATAATATAAAAGAACCAATTCCAGTAGCGGGGACACAACATGTTTCATTAAAAAAAGAAAATATTACTGGAGGTAAAAATGAAAAGCAATGGTTGGCTGTAAGTCAATATTTTAATTTAAAAATTACTTAGGTAGTCTTTTAATTTTTTTTCAAAATATTCAAAGCTCAAAAGCTGGTAAAGTTTATTGTATTCATTTTTTAAAGACTTGTATTCTACGTCATCATAAATTTCGGGTATATAGTCTGATAAATGAACTGAAGTATAATAATAATCATCATCAAACATATTCC
>WTKB01000217.1 GCA_011524575.1 Aquimarina sp. | reverse complement strand
AGTTTGTGGGTTTGATGTTAAAGGCATACAACTACTGGTTAGTGCATTTAAAGTTCTAGAAAAAGCTGATAACGGATTTTTTTGTGCAACAGATTTCAAAAGTTCTTTAGGTTTCACCAGTGTTATTTTTTTAACACCTATAAGCCAAGCATCTTTTACTTTTGCCATAGATTGCCAATAGTTATTGTTTTGCTTACAACAGTCTAATAAAGCAACTTCTAATGGGGGTCTTTTATTTTGATCAATTACGGAAAACTGTTCTGCAATAGTGGATAGATTTTCAGCAGTTGCAATTACTGTACTACAATTTTCAGCATTTTTTTGAGTAAAAGCTAAGGATGCTCTGTAACTAGGAAGTACTAAATTATCTTTTCCAACAGCTTTCTGTAAAGCTTCTATAAAAAGATCTTTGCGTAAATTTTGAATGGTTTTTTCTTTAGTATCATTTTGAAACTTAAAACTCCTGCCTCCATGATGTACAAATAAAAACTTTGTATTAGGATTTCGTGCTTGCAAAGCTTTTATTCGATGTACTAAAAATTGTTTATGTTCTTTTTGCTCGGCATCAGAAAGGGCTTCTCCTGCAATTGGCCCTCCCCAGTGAATAGTCACAAAAGGAGTATTTTGACCTACCTGAGTTTCTAAAGTTTTTAATTCCTCTTGAGCTTTAGAGGCATCGGTATTTTCTTTTTCAGATTTAGCCGTATTTGTTTCAAACTTCTCTTCGAGTTGTGAAGGAGAGATTCCTGTGATAGCCGCACAGGTTTCAGAGAACTTTACTTGCTTCAAATACGAATAATACACGGAGTTAAGTAAGTCTACACCATTTGGAAGTACTTCTGCATTAATATTTTTCCCTTGTACTCCTAAGTCAAGTAATTCTTTAATCGTTTTAAGTGTTAGTTCTGTTTGATTCCCTCCTATATGGAAGTTAATTTTACTAATATCGAAACTTTTATTTTGTTCCTTAGATTTTTTTAATTCTTCTACTAATTCTTTTAGGTTAGTACCTTTTACATAAATAGTAGCAGGTTGTTCTAAGTCTTCAAAATTAGTAGTATCTAATCTTTGTGCATTTTCATTAGCTGTTAATGCAGCACTTTTAGCTCCATGATCATCTCCTCTCCATTTCTTCTGATCAGGCTTTACAAAATAATAGGTAGTTCCCATAGTTTTAAAAAAATATATAGTTGCATCTAAAAATATAAAAAAGCAACCACATAATTAAAACAATGATTACCAATTTGTTGAAATCAAATAAAAACTAGACAACAACACTTAGAGTTTGTTTAAACTCACTACTTCTTGTATTCAGTTTAAACAAGCTTTTATAGGATAATTTAAAGTGATACGTGTTCCTTTATCAATTTTAGAATTGATAAATATTCTACCATTAATAAAACTAGTGCGTTCTTTCATAAAAAACAAGCCCATACCTCCACTGGTAATATCTCGTTGATCGTAGCTTGGGATTTTGTCTTTATCAAAACCTTTTCCATTATCAGTTATTGATATACTGAAAATATTATCCGTTTTAGAGATATGAACAATGACCTCTGTGGAATGAGCATATTTAATAGCGTTATTTAAGCATTCTTGTGTAATTCGGTATAAATTCGTTTCTACAAAAGTTTCAAATCTTAATGATGAAATGGAGTCTAATGTATGTGTTAATATGATTTCGGTATCAGTAAATGCATTGAGTGTAGTCACCATTTTTTGAATTGCAGTTACAACACCATAATCTAGAAGTTCAGGAGGGGTAAGATTAAAAGTTGCCATCCGTACTCCTAAAATAATTTCACCAGTAAGTGCCTTTAAATTAGTTAACTTTTTAGTATTTTCAAGTAATTTATCCTTTGCATTTAAATCGATAGATTCTATATTGAATTTCAGTGCGGTGAGCATTTGCCCAATACTATCATGAATATCTTTTGCAATACGTTTACGTTCATCTTCTTGAGCCTCTACAATAAGACTGGCACGTGTCTTTTGAAGAAGGCTTTCTTGCATGACTTTTTCTTCGTACAAAGTATTCTTTTCAAATTCTATTCTTTTTCTAGAGGTAATATCTTGACATATTACTAAGTATTCGAAAAAATGAGGCTTTTTAACTATTGGAATCACAGAAATATCAAGCCACTCAAGATCCATTCCTTCTATAGTACATTTTAATTCTTTGTTTAATACGGGGCTTTTTTGGGATTGAATCTGGGTAAGTAATTCTTGTTTTTTCTGTTCAGACAATCCCAAGTTATCAAAAATGATGCGTTGATCTGTATTATTTTGATATTGAATTAAGGAATTCATCCGTTCTCCACAGTTAATCACATACCCATGTTTATCAATTCTGGCGTATAATAAATTTTCTTCAATAGCAGACTTTAATAATTTAAATTGTCCGAGAAGTTCATTTTTTTGTTGTAATATTTCTTGAGTTTCTAGTAAGTTTTTATGTGCTAATTTTTGTTGAGAAAGAAGTTCTGAAATTTGATATTTAACTTTTGAAGCACTAGGGAAATAAATAAATATCATTAGTAACATCAACAGTATAAACGAACCTAAAAAAGATAGATATTGTGTGTTTCTTAAGGTTTCTTTTTTTTCTTGAAAACTTTGGATATTCGTTTCAAATTCTTGTATTGTGTTTCCTGATAGTACATCATTAGGATATGGAATTTCAAAATTATGAATCAAAATTTGAAGATAAATTTGACATAAAATTAAAAACAATAAAAATATCCCAAAACCTAAAAAGTAAGACTTTCCGAGTAATAAAAATGACTGTGTATCTAGAGTACGTTTTTTTAAATTCACAACAATGCTTTTTCTATAAATTGGAGTTCTGTAGGGGCAAATGAAATTTTAAGAGCAGCTTCATGTGCTTTTTTTGACATTTTTGCCCAAGTTTTTTGTAGAATATGAATTACTTTTTCTTCGGGATGTTTTTTGTGAAAATCTCTAAAATAATATTGTAAAAACACTAAACAAACCACGTCTTCTAAAGTTTGACTTTCTGGGTCTTGACGTAGTTTCTTTTTCTCTAGTAAAAAAGTAACTTTAGCAATAATTAAAGGATCAAACTCCAATGCCATAAGTACTTTTGTGGCTTTTTCTGCATGGAATTTTTTTAATTCTGTACGCCAAAGTAGATAACCTTTTCGATCTAATGGAAACTGATCTCTAGGTATTTGCCAACGACATAAATGTTGACTTCTCGCTGCAAGTTTTAAACTCAGGCTTGCATTAGGAACATAATTTTCCAGCATTAAGCTCATACGTTTTCCATAAAGAAGCTCTTTAGCTATAGAAACACGACCAACACTTTCTTTATTTGGGTCTTTGGAATTATAATAATCAAAGGCTGTAAAAGCCATTTCTAGTTGTTCTTGAAAAGTCATAAATATTGAAAACAAAAGTTAATATTGTAAAAAAAAATAGTTATTTATTTTACAATAATTTATATTCTGTAAAAGTATTATAAAAACATAACAACTATATGAAAAATATTCTTATAACAGGAACTAGCCGAGGAATTGGGTTAGAATTAGCAAAAACTTTTATTGATAAAGGTCATACAGTCATTGGTCTTTCTCGTGATTTAAAGGGTATTGAAGCTTTAGCCTCAAAACGTATTCACGGATTTTCATTTGATATTACCAAACAGAAAGATATTGATAAAGTTACAGATTATATTAAAAACACATTTACACAAATAGATATAGTGATACACAATGCAGGGGCACTCATTGCAAAACCATTGGGGTTACTTACTTATGATGATTTTAAGGCGGTATATGATGTGAATGTATTTGGAATAGCAATGCTTAACAAGGCTCTTATTCCTTTTTTATCTAAAAAAGCACATGTAGTTACTATTAGCAGTATTGGTGGTGTTGCAGGAAGCGTGAAATTTCCAGGCTTAGCGGCTTATAGCTCCAGTAAAGGAGCTGCTAATATTTTGAGTGAACTATTAGCCGAAGAATACAAAGAGCAAGAAATTATTTTTAACACTTTGGCTCTTGGTGCTGTACAAACCCAAATGCTTACGGAAGCTTTCCCTGATTTTACAGCGAATACCACTCCAGAAGAAATGGCGGATTATATTTATAATTTTGCTTTAACTGGGCATAAATTTTTTAATGGTAAAACATTACAAGTATCTAATTCTACACCTTAGATTTTAGGCGGTGTATCAGATATAAAGATGAGATAAAAAAAAATTATATTAGACCCTTATATTTAGAGCTGTTATCATATTCAAGTTAAACCCCAGCTAGTCCTAGTTTATCAACTAACAACGGCTAGTGCTAGTTTTTAACTAG
>WTKB01000192.1 GCA_011524575.1 Aquimarina sp. | reverse complement strand
TGATAATAAAGCAATTAAATTACTAGTAACTTCAACAGTAAAAGGAGAGGGGAAAACCCTTATTACTTTTAATACTGTACTTTCATTTTTGGATGCAGGTAAAAAAGTATTACTTGTAGGTGCAGATATTAGAAATCCGCAAATACATAGGTATCTGGAATTTGAAAAAAATAAAAAAGGTTTATCGGACTACCTTTATAATCACGATTTAACTTACAAAGACGTTTTAAGTGTTGCTGATTTTGAGGATCGAAAGATCGATTATATTTCTTCAGGTAGAATTCCTCCAAATCCGACAGAATTACTCATGAATGGTCGTATTGAACAGCTTACCAATGAAGTTGAAGCCCATTACGATTATATTATTTATGATACAGCTCCTTTAATGCTAGTTTCGGATAGTTTCTTGTTTACTTCGTTTGCTGATGTAATCCTTTATGTAGTACGTGCAGGTTATACCGATAAAGAATTGTTGAATTATCCAAAGGATCTTATTAAAGAAGGTAAAATTAAAAATGTAGCTTTAGTTATTAATGATGTTGACCATAAAAGATCTGGTTATGGTTATGGTTACGGTTATAGTTAATTATTATTAGAGTTTAAAAAAGCTCTTAGAGCTTGTTTAAACTAAATACGAACTGTAATTCAAAAGTTTAAGGTTTTGGTTTACTTTTAAATGATGCATATATCGAGATATATAAATCTTTTTAAAGTGATCCAAGTTCTTAAAATTTTGGATTACAGGAAGTAGAGAGTTTAAAAAAGCTCTTAGTTTTGATGCATTACAAACCATTTTTAAAAGTTTAAATAAATCTTTTGAAAATGGTTTTTTTTTTGAATGTAAGAGCTTGTTTAATTTATTATAGTATTTTAAAGTCAGTCAACTACTGTCTGTTAGGATTTAATTCAGTTGTATTTTCGCTGGCATATAATTTCTTATTTTTGTTTGACGTTAATTTTTAAGCCAAGATATGATATGATGAAGGGTGTTGTTTATAAATCTACTGGAAGTTGGTATTTGGTGAAAGGTGAAGATCAGTCTTTTTACAAGTGCCGTATGAAAGGAAAGTTTCGTATTAAGGGGATAAAAAGTACCAATCCAATTGCAGTAGGAGATCGTGTACTTTTTTCTAGTTCAGAGAGTTCTTCTTCAGATTCTAAAAGTATTGATTATTTAATTACTAAAATATTTACTAGGGATAATTACATCGTACGTAAATCTGTAAATTTATCAAAGCAGACTCATATTATCGCATCAAATATTGATACCGCTTTTTTAATTATTACGCTTACTGATCCACCAACATCTACGGTGTTTATAGACCGATTTTTAGTAGCTGCAAGTGCTTATAAGATTAATGCAGTATTGATTTTTAATAAAATGGATACTTATGATCAAGAACAAAAATATGAAATTGAATGGTTAATTTCTATTTATGAAAAAATTGGTTATGAGTGTTTAAAGGTTTCAGCAAAAGAAGAAATAGGTTTAGATAAAGTATGGGATAAAATGCAGTCTAAAACCACTATATTTTCAGGGCATAGTGGTGTAGGGAAATCTACTTTATTAAATGCTATGGATCCTAGTCTGCAAATTAAAACTAAAGAAGTAAGTGAACAACATCACCAAGGGCAGCATACTACCACTTTTGCTCAGATGTACGATTTAGACCACGGAAATATTCGTATTATAGATACTCCTGGTATCAAAGGTTTTGGGATGGTTGATATTGATAAGTTAGAGTTAGGTAAATATTTTCCGGAGTTTCTTTCTTTGCAACACCAATGTAAGTTTAATAATTGTTTACATACAACAGAGCCTCATTGTGCGATTAAAAAAGCCTTAGATACAGAAGAAATTTCCTTTACTCGTTATCAAAGTTATCTTCAAATTTTAGAAGGTGACGATAAAGAGGAAGTTTATCGTAAAAATAATTATTCCAAGATATGAAAGCAGTAATACAACGTGTTATTGGAGCTAAACTTAGGATAGATAGCCATATACATTCTCAGTTTGATGGAGTAGGTTTGTTAGTTCTTTTAGGGGTAAGTGTATTTGATACAGAGGAAAATATTGATAAAGATATCGAATGGCTCGTTAATAAATTAGTAAAACTCCGTATTTTTAGAGATGAAAACCAGCAGATGAATCGTAGTTTACTAGATGTTAACGGTTCTATTATGGTGGTGAGTCAGTTTACTCTTTTTGCAAGTACAAAGAGAGGGAATCGTCCTAGTTTTACAAATTCAGCAAGGTCCGAGATAGCAATGCCTATTTACGAAAAGTTCATTAAAAAATTAGAGCATAAAATCCAGCAAAAAGTGGCTACTGGCATATTTGGAGCGGATATGCAGCTTGATTTTGTAAATGACGGCCCAGTAACAGTAGTTATAGATACACTTCATAAAGAATAATTTAGATATATGGATATTAAAAATGCTCAAGATCAAGTTGATCATTGGATTAAAACACATGGGGTTCGTTATTTTAATGAACTTACCAATATGGCACAACTTACCGAGGAGGTAGGGGAAGTGGCACGTATCATTGCACGTCGTTATGGAGAGCAAAGTGAAAAGGAATCAGATAAGGGAAAAGATCTTGGTGAAGAACTTGCTGATGTACTTTTTGTTGTTCTTTGTCTTGCAAATCAAACAGGTGTTGATCTGCAAGCTTCTTTTGATAAAAAGTTAGATCTAAAAACCAAAAGAGATCACGACAGACATCATAATAACCAAAAGTTAAAATCTTGAAGAAATCAATTGCATTATTTAAAGAAATAATAGCTTCTGAAAGTTATTGGCGTTCTGCCTTTAGGCTAGGATTACTTTTTGTAATTGTTTGGACTATTATTGAGTTTATAGGTAAATATAGTTTTAGTATCGAGGTTTTTACAAATAAAATTATAGATACAGGATTACTTTATAGGTATATAAACTCCCGTTTAGTAGGCGGATTATTATATGGAGTTTTGGTGGCTTTTCCTTTTCAAAGGAGAAAAATTTTAGAACAAAAACATAAGTAAAATTCATGAATTTACATTTAAAATATACCCAAGAGTTGTTTTCAAAATCATTGGAAATAACAGGTTCAAAAAGTGAGGCGAACCGACTTTTAATCTTAAAGGCACTATATCCAAGTATTCAAATTGAAAACCTTTCTAATAGCGATGATTCTAAAGTAATGCAACAAGCCTTAGCTAGTGATCAAGAGGTGATTGATATTCATCATGCGGGTACAGCTATGCGTTTTTTAACTTCTTATTTTGCTTTGCAGCAGGGACGTAACACCCTACTTACTGGTAGTGAACGTATGCAGCAACGGCCAATGAAAATACTTGTTGAAGCACTTAAAGATTTGGGAGCTGATATTTCTTATGAAAAACAAGAAGGATTTCCGCCTTTACGTATTTTAGGAAAAAAAATAACTAAGAAAAATGTAAAGCTAAAAGCAAATGTAAGTAGTCAATACATTTCTTCTTTGATGCTTATTGGTTCTTGCTTACAGGATGGTTTGTGTATCGAGCTTGAAGGCAAAGTCACTTCAGTTCCTTACATCAATATGACGCTTTCACTATTAAATGAAATAGGTGTTGAGGGAGCATTTGAGGATAATACCATTCGTATAGCACCTTTAAAATCTAAGCTTTCTTCTTCTAAAGTTGTTGTGGAGTCAGATTGGAGTTCTGCATCATACTTTTATAGTATTGTAGCACTTACAGATTTACCAATAGAAATTCAATTATCAAGTTATAAAAAAGATAGTTACCAGGGAGATTCTTCTTTAGTTAGTATTTATGAAAAATTAGGCGTTCGTACTCGTTTTGAAGAGCATTCTATTGTTTTAGATAAAGACCCTGATTTTGTTAAAACAGAAGCTACTTTTTCTGAGACGTTAGATCTTTCGGGTTCTCCTGATATTGCCCAAACTATCGCAGTTACTTGTTTTGGTATGGGGCTTTCTTGTCATTTATCAGGATTACATACGTTAAAGATCAAAGAAACAGATAGGCTTGTAGCTTTAAAAACGGAAATTGAAAAGTTAGGTGGTAATGTAGTTATTACCAACGATAGTTTAACGCTTGATAAGATAGAAACAAGTGCTATAAAATCAAATATAGCTATTGATACCTATCAAGACCACCGTATGGCGATGGCATTTGCTCCTTTAGCTCTAAGAACAGATTTAATTATTAACAATGCCAACGTAGTAAGTAAATCTTATCCAGATTTTTGGAATGACCTAAAAGCTTTAGGTTTTCAAATGAATTAGTAATACCAATTGATCTTTGAAAACGATATAAAATAAATTGAATTATTTTTTCTTT
>WTKB01000200.1:1782-13482 GCA_011524575.1 Aquimarina sp. | reverse complement strand
TGTTATTTTATTCTAAAAACACAAAAAAAATATATTTTATCTTGTTTTTTTTATATTTCGACGAAAATAAGAATATATTTAAACTAAATATAAACTATAACCCAAAACTTCAAAATAATATCAATTATTGCTGTAAAATAAATTAGAGGATTTTTCTTTATACATATTAGAAAAATCAGAGCTTGTTTAAATTGCATTACAGGAAGTATTGAGTTTAAACAAGCTCTCAAGCATAGCCTCAACTATTCCATTATTCTTAAAGATTAGTTAGTTAAATTCATTAAAAAAAGTAAAGAGGTGTATATACACCTCTTTTACCTCTTAACACAAACAATTTTTAGTTTTGAATAATATTCAAAACTAAACACACTAACTTAAAATCAATATATTATTTTAGAGCTTAAAGAACTAACAAATATATATTACAAAGATATGTCTTTTTATTTGTTATTACAAATAAAACATTCTTTTATCTTTGTTTATAGTTCTTTTAGCGAAAAATAAACTTTAAAATTGATTCATAAAGTTATGTTTAACTTTTATATGGAGGTAATAATGTTTTTGAACTTCATTCAAATGATACAGTTCGTATTCCCTTTAAACAAGCTCTAAAAGGAATGATTTATTACGGTTATTTTGAGTGAGAATTGGTGTTATTAGTTTCTTTTTTATCGTAATAAATAAGTATTTAGTCTTTTGTCTGTTTGATGTTGCACTTTCTTTATTAAGGAAGCATTGAAATCGTTACCTTTGCTCATTAAACATTCAAATTTCATGCGATTACATAAAAACCTTGTCTTTGCAACAGTCGATGCGGTAAGCGAAATTTTTAATGAACAAGTCTATGCTGATAAAGTAGTAGCTAAAGTTTTAAAAAGAGATAAACGTTGGGGAGCTAAAGATAGAGCTTTTATTGCTCAAACAACTTATGATATAGTACGCTGGATGCGTCTTTATGCAGAAATTGCAGAAATCAAAGATCATTACACACGAGAAAATTTATATAAAGTTTTTGCAGTATGGCTTGTATTAAAAGGTATTCCAATTCCTGATTGGAAACAATTTGAAGGAACACCGACTCGAAAAATCAAAGGACGATTTGATACTTACAGCAAACAACGTGTTTTAAGAGAGTCTATTCCGGATTGGATGGATGCTTTAGCAGTTGCCGAGCTTGGAGAAGCTTTTTGGACAAAAGAGATTCAAAGTCAAAATCAAACCGCACCAGTGGTTTTACGTGTTAATACTTTGAAAGCTTCCGTGTCTCAGGTTAAAGAAGCACTTGCCAAAGAAGATATTTACACAAAAACTATAAAAAACTATCCAGAAGCCCTAGAACTTTTAGAGCGTGCAGCAGTATTCCGTACAGAAGCTTTTAAAAAAGGTTTTTTTGAAGTTCAGGATGCCTCATCTCAAACAGTAGCACATTTATTAGATATTCAACCAGGTATGCGTATTGTAGATACTTGTGCTGGTGCAGGTGGAAAAACCTTACATTTAGCTGCTTTGTCTAAAAATAAAGGGCAAATTATTGCGATGGATATTCGTTCTAATAAATTAAATGATCTGAAAAAGAGAGCACGCAGAGCAGGGGCTTTTAATATCGAGACACGCCAAATATCAGGCACTAAAGATATTAAGAAGTTATATCAAAAGGCTGATCGTGTTCTTATTGATGCACCGTGTTCTGGGCTTGGTGTACTCCGCCGTAATCCTGATGCAAAATGGAAACTAAAGCCAGAGTTTATAGAAAATATCAAACAAACACAATTACAAATCTTAAAAAGTTACTCAAAGATGTTAAAATCTGGCGGGAAATTGGTGTATGCTACCTGTTCTATTTTGCCATCTGAAAATGAAGAACAATTAAAAGCCTTTTTAGAAACAGAGGAAGGAAAAGATTTTGAGTTTATTAAACATGATAAAATTTTTGCTCATCAATCTGGTTATGATGGGTTTTATAGAGCGTTACTAGAAAAAAAATAAATATATTGTGTTTTTTTCAAAAGGTAGTTTTCAATGGTTGTTTCGAGCTTTACTTTTTTTAGTAAGTGTGTTTGCATTGCTTTTGATATGTAATGGTATCATTGTTTATTCTACGCATTCAAAAGTATTCACTCATTTAAAGGAAGTACCCTACAATAAAGTAGGAGTCGTTTTAGGTACAGCAAAATATGCTCGTAAAGGGGGGGTTAATCCTTTTTATAAATATAGGGTTGATGCGGCGGTACAACTCTACAAAGCCAAAAAAATCAAATATATTTTGGTTAGTGGAGATAATGCTACAAAGTCCTATAACGAGCCTCAACGTTTTAAAGATGATTTATTAAAAAGAGGGATTCCTGAAAGTAAAATTATTTTAGACTATGCAGGTTTTCGAACGCTAGATTCTATGGTAAGAGCTTATAAGGTATTTGGTCAAGAGTCTTTTACGGTTATTTCACAGTTTTTTCATAATCAAAGAGCTGTATATTTAGCTGAATCATTTGGAATAAACGCTATTGGATATGCTGCAAAAGAAGTTTCTTTTAGGTATGCTCCAAAAGTATATTTGCGAGAATACCTTGCTCGAGTGAAAGTTTTTTTAGATTTATTATTAGGAATAGGTCCTCGATATTTGGGGGATCCAATTACAATTACATAAAATTTAATACCCATTGATCTTAGAAATCGGTATAAAATAAATTGAATTGTTTTTTTCTTTATACGCATTATAAAAATCAAGCATAGCCTTAGCTACGGTTTATTTTTCTAATAAAGTAGAAAGTAAAAAGAAACGATTTATGATATCGATTTTAAAGATTAATTGGTATAACAATCCATTTATAGAAACGGATTGTTAAATTTACGTTTTACTTTATTATTATATTTTGTTTTATGATCTTCTTTTTTGCTAAAAATCAAAACATTATCTATGCAGTTTCTGCAAAAAAAGCTTTCGGTACGGAAGAAATTTCTAAATTAGAATGGCTTTTTGGAGAAGCTGAATCTTCTAGTCAACAGAAACTTTTAGGACAATTCATAGGTCCAAGAGCTTCTATGGTCACACCTTGGAGTACAAATGCTGTGGAAATTACCCAAAATATGGGTATAACTGGTATTGATCGTATTGAGGTTTTTGAGAAAATAGATGATGGGTCAGCTTTACCAAGTTTTGATCAAATGATTTTTCAAAGTTTTCAAGATCTAGGTCAGGATTTATTTACTCTAGAAGTAGAAAGAGAAGCCGTACAAGCTATTAACGATATTGCAGCTTATAACATCCAAGAAGGACTTTCTTTAAGTGATGAAGAGGTGAGTTATTTAGAACAACTCTCTAAAAGAATAGGAAGAAAACTTACTGACTCTGAAGTATTTGGTTTTTCTCAAGTAAATTCAGAACACTGCAGGCACAAAATTTTTAATGGTACTTTTGTTATTGATGGAACGTCTAAAGATGCTTCTCTTTTTCAATTGATAAAAAACACTTCTAAGACACATCCAGATACTATAGTATCGGCTTACAAGGATAATGTAGCTTTTGTAAAAGGTCCAAAAGCTACGCAGTTTGCACCAAAATCAGCTCACCAACCTGATTTTTATGAAGAATCTGATTTTGAAAGTGTAATTTCTTTAAAAGCAGAAACACATAACTTTCCTACAACTGTAGAGCCTTTTAATGGAGCAGCAACAGGATCGGGAGGAGAAATTAGAGATCGACTTGCTGGTGGTAAAGGTTCGTTACCACTTGCGGGTACAGCAGTTTATATGACCTCGTATTCTAGAATATCACAAAATCAATTACCATCTTGGGAAGAAAAAGTTAAAGAACGCCAATGGTTATATCAATCACCAGTAGATATTTTAATTAAAGCTTCTAATGGAGCTTCAGATTTCGGGAATAAATTTGGACAGCCCCTCATTACAGGTTCTGTGCTTACTTTTGAGCATCATGAAAATGATCAAACCATTGCCTATGATAAGGTGATTATGCAGGCGGGAGGTATTGGTTATGCAAAAGCTGATCAAGCTAAAAAAGATACCCCTCAAAAAGGAGATCGTATAGTAATTTTAGGTGGAGATAATTACCGTATTGGAATGGGAGGTGCAGCTGTATCTTCTGCAGATACTGGAGGTAATAATTCTGCTATTGAACTTAACGCCATCCAGCGTTCTAATCCAGAGATGCAAAAACGTGTTGCTAATGCCGTACGTGGTATGGTAGAGAGTAGAGCCTATAATAATAGTATTGTTTCTATTCATGATCATGGTGCAGGTGGGCATTTAAATTGCCTTTCTGAATTGGTTGAAGATACAGGTGGAAAAATAGATTTAGATAAATTACCTGTTGGAGATCCTTCGCTTTCAGCCAAAGAACTTATTGGAAACGAATCACAGGAGCGTATGGGGCTTGTGATAAACGATCAAGGGTTAGAACTCTTACAGAAAATCTCAGAGCGTGAACGTGCTCCAATATATAATGTAGGAGAAGTAACAGGAGATATGAATTTTTCTTTTACTTCAAAAACTTCTGGGGAATCACCTATTAATATGGAGCTAAACGATATGTTTGGAAGTGCTCCAAAAACGATTATTACGGATGAATCTGTGCCTGTAAATTTTGAGCGTGTTGAGGTATCTTCGTCTCCTGAAGAAATTTATACGTACACACAAGCACTTTTTTCTTTAGAGGCAGTAGGTTGTAAAGATTGGCTTACCAACAAAGTAGATAGATGTGTAGGAGGTAAAGTAGTTAAACAGCAGTGTGTAGGTGCTTTACAATTACCTTTAAATAATTGTGGGGTGATGGCTTTAGATTACAAAAGCTACGAAGGCGTGGTTACTTCTATTGGACATGCACCATTAGCAGGGCTTATTGACCCTGTAGCTGGAAGCCGAAATGCTATTGCGGAATCTTTAACAAATTTAATTTGGGCTCCTTTAAAAGCTGGTTTATCTTCTGTTTCTCTTTCAGCAAACTGGATGTGGCCATGTAACAATAAAGGAGAAGATGCACGTTTATATAAAGCTGTGGAGGCAGTTTCTGAGTTTGCTATAGATTTAGGTATAAATATTCCTACAGGTAAGGATTCGCTTTCCATGAAGCAAAAATATTCTGATAAAGAAGTGATTGCACCAGGAACACTTATTATTTCTACAGTAGCTTCTACACCAGATTTTACTAAAGTTGTAGAACCTGTATTGCATCATAATCAAGGTGCTATTTATTACATTAACCTTTCTAAGGATTCCTATAAGTTAGGAGGATCTTCTTTAGCACAAATTTTAAGTAAAGTAGGTGAAAAAGCACCATCTATTAAAGACGCTGCTTATTTCAAAAAAGCATTTGATGCAGTACAAAACCTTATTGATGATCGTGCGATAGTAGCAGGGCATGATATAGGTTCAGGTGGTTTAATTACTACTTTACTAGAACTTTGTTTTTCAGAAAATAATCTGAGTGCCACTTATGATTTTTCAAGTTTAGGAATTTCTAATTTATCAGAATTTTTATTCTCAGAAAATATTGGTATCGTATTTCAAGGAGCAAAAGATGTAGATATTCTTTCTTTGTTGGGTAATCAAGGTATCGATGTTTTTCAAATCGGTGAAGTTTCTGATTCTTCAGAAATTACTATGACTGATGGAACTACATCATTAAGTTTCGATGTGGCTACATATAGAGATTATTGGTTTAGAACATCTTATCTTTTAGATCAAAAACAAAGTGGTGAAGTTAAAGCTAAAGAGCGTTTTGACAATTATAAAAACCAGCCATTACGTTTTAATTTTTCAAAAGATTTTAATGCAGATGAGCTTTTAAATAGTTCGAAAAACCTTACTGAAGATCAACGACCTATTGCTGCTGTTCTTAGAGAAAAAGGAAGTAACTCCGAAAGGGAAATGGCAAATGCACTTTCTTTAGCAGGTTTTAGGGTTAAAGATGTGCATATGACAGACTTAATTTCTGGTAGAGAAACCTTAGAAGAAGTCCAGTTTTTAGCGGCTGTTGGTGGATTTTCAAACTCTGATGTATTAGGTTCTGCTAAAGGTTGGGCGGGTGCTTTTAAATACAATGAGAAAGCTCAAAAAGCTCTTCAAGGTTTTATGCAACGTCCAGATACACTTTCTGTAGGTATTTGTAATGGGTGTCAGTTGTGGGTAGAACTTGGTATTATGAATGCTCAAGAAAAACCACAGGATATTAAAATGTTACATAACGATTCTAGAAAACACGAGAGTAATTTTGTGTCTGTAAAAATACAACCTAATCGTTCTGTGATGCTTTCTAATATGGAAGGTCTGGAGCTTGGAATTTGGGTTTCACATGGTGAAGGGAAATTTTCAATGCCTGCTAATGAATCAGAATACCATATTGCAGGAAAATATAGTTATAGTGGGTATCCGGCTAATCCTAACGGTTCAGCTTATGACACCGCTATAATAGCTACCAATGATGGTAGACATTTAGCTTCTATGCCACATTTTGAGCGTTCTATATTTCCATGGAACTGGGCAAGCTATCCCCAAGATCGTAAAATTACGGATGCTGTATCTCCTTGGTTACAAGCTTTTTTAAATGCAAGATTATGGATCAATAATCAGAAAGATACAGAGTAAGTAATTACATGTATTAAACAATCTCTAATAAAATTTGGGAATTTTTCGAAAATATTAGATATATTTAAAAAGAAGCTATAATTTATAGCTTCTTTTTTTTATATTGTTAATATACTTATTAATTTCTTGTATATTTTTAGATCTTGTTTAAAGGCGTTAATTCCTGTAATCCAAAATTTTAAGAACTTGGGTCACCTTAAAAAGATGTACATATCTCGATATAGGTATCAATTAAAAGTAAGCCAATATAACGGCAAACTTTAGAATTACGGTTCGTATCGAGTTTAAACAAGCTTTAAAAATACTTTCTGTTAACTTTTAATGTAAAAAAATATGTTGGTAAAAAGACTTTTTGATTTTCCTTATTATCAAATGCAAAAAAAGCCTTTAGATAAAGCTTTGGTAACTAAGAAAGATGGTAGATGGGAGGCACTTTCTACCAAACAATACCTAGACAAATCAAATCAAATCAGCCGAGGTCTTTTGCGACTTGGAGTGAAACCAGAAGATAAGATTGCATTAATCTCTTCTAATAATAGAGCAGAATGGAATATCATGGATATCGGTATTTTGCAAATTGGTGCGCATGATGTCCCTATTTACCCTACAATTTCTTCAGAAGATTATCAATATGTTTTAAATCATTCAGAAAGTACTTATGTATTTGTATCGGATCAGGTTATATATGATAAACTACTTCAAGTTAAAGAAGAGCTACCTCATTTAAAAGGTGTTTATAGTTTTGATACTGTTTCTGGATGTGATTCTTGGGAAAAGGTTTTAGAATTAGGAGAAGATCCTTCCAATCAACCAGAGGTGGATAGCTTAAAGCACACTATTGAACCAACAGATTTAGCAACGATTATTTATACATCGGGCACTACTGGAAGACCTAAAGGAGTGATGTTAAGTCACGAGAATATCGTTAGTAATGTCTTAGCAAGTTCAGAAAGATTACCTCAATCCATTGATAATGGAAAGGCGTTAAGTTTTTTACCTGTTTGTCATATCTATGAACGCATGTTATTGTATTTGTATCAATATCGTTCATTAGAAATTTATTTTGCAGAGTCTATTGAGGCTATCAGTGCTAATTTAAAAGAGGTTAAACCTGACTTAATGTCTGCAGTTCCAAGGCTTTTAGAAAAGGTGTATGATAAAATATATACAAAAGGACTTGATTTAAAAGGGATTAAGAGAAAGTTGTTCTTTTGGGCAATAGATTTGGGTTTAAAATATGAGCCTTATGAGAAAAATGGTATTTGGTATGAGTTTCAATTAGGAATAGCTCGCAAACTCATTTTTAGTAAGTGGCAAGATGGTCTTGGTGGGAATTTAAAAGTGATATCTTCTGGTAGTGCGGCTCTTCAGCAACGTTTAGCAAGAGTTTTTAATGCGGCAGGTATAGCAGTGATGGAAGGGTATGGTCTTACAGAAACATCACCAGTAGTTTCTGTGAATGATGTTCGAGACAATGGTTTTAAAATAGGTACAGTTGGGCGAATTTTAGATAATGTAACCGTAAAAATTGCTTCTGATGGTGAGATATTAATTAAAGGTCCAAATGTAATGATGGGCTATTATAAAGACCCAGAAAAAACAGCTGAAGTTTTAAAAGAAGGGTATTTCCATACAGGAGATATTGGAGAGGTTGATGAAAACCGTTTTCTAAGAATTACCGATCGTAAAAAAGAGATGTTTAAAACTTCTGGAGGTAAATATGTTGCTCCACAAGTGGTAGAGAATGCCATGAAAGAATCTCGTTACATTGAACAAATTATGGTTATTGGTGAAGGACAAAAAATGCCTGCAGCTTTTGTACAACCCAATTATGAGTATATTAAAGAATGGGCAAAAGAAGAAGGTTTTACTCTAGGGGATTCCTATGAAGCCATTAATACGCACCCTAAAGTTGTTGCTGCGATTTCTGAAGATATAAAGTTAATTAATCAAAGATTTGGTAAGTGGGAACAAGTAAAAAAATATGAGCTTACTACAGAAGAATGGTCTATAAAATTGGGGCATTTAACTCCAACAATGAAGCTTCGTAGAAAAATAATTCAAGAAAAATATAAAGATTTATATAATAAAATATATGCTATTTAATTAGATAATAATGGTTTAATCGCTCTTTGTTAAATTTTTTTATCGGTATTCCAATAATTACAAAAAAAACTATGCTTGCATAGTTTTTTTTGTTATCTTGAGTTTATAATTTAAGTGATAAAATTCATGAAGAATCTTACTATTGACCATTTATTACGATCCACATGGATTGCTATTGCAAAAATGTATAGTGAAGAGGCTAAAAAGTATAATAGTACGATGACTACAGGTTTTACGTTGTTAAGTATTGATCCAGAAAAGGGCACGCCATCTACGTCATTAGGACCTAAAATGGGTATGGAAGCCACGAGTCTTTCAAGAACATTAAAACTTATGGAAGAGAAAGGATTAATTGAGCGAAAAAAAAACCCTGATGATGGTCGTAGTGTCCTTGTACATCTTACAGAATATGGGTTGGAAATGCGAGATTTTTCAAAAGAAGTAGTTATCAAATTTGACGAGGCTGTTAAAAAAACTATTCCAGTTAAAAAACTAGAAACTTTTTTAGAAGTAATGCATGAGATTAACGACTTGGTTGGGAATAAAAAAATTTACAAATAATCTATTTATATATCAATAAATGAAAAGAATTATTAAAAAAGTTGCGGTAATAGGCTCTGGTATTATGGGGTCAGGAATCGCATGTCATTTTGCAAATATAGGGGTTGAGGTATTATTGTTAGATATAGTTCCTAAATCACTTACCGATAAGGAGTCCGCTAAAGGGCTAGATTTAGATCATAAAGTGGTACGAAATCGTATTGTTAATGATGCTTTAAAAAAAGCATTAGGTTCAAAGCCTTCACCAATTTATCATAAAAGTTTTGTAAATCGGATAGTGACAGGTAATTTAGAGGATGATATAGCTAAAATCTCCGAAGTAGATTGGATTATAGAGGTTGTAGTAGAACGCCTTGATATTAAAAAAGTTGTTTTTGAAAAGATTGAGAAATACCGTAAAAAGGGAACTTTAATAAGTTCAAATACTTCTGGAATTCCTATTCAATTTATGAGTGCTGAGCGATCAGATGATTTTCAAGAACATTTTTGTGGCACACATTTTTTCAATCCTGCAAGGTATTTAAAACTTTTTGAAATTATTCCAGGACCCAAGACAAAGAAAGAAGTATTAGATTTTCTAAATGGATATGGAGAACAATTTTTAGGTAAGACTTCTGTAGTCGCTAAAGATACACCCGCTTTTATTGGTAATCGTATAGGTATTTTCAGTATACAAAGTTTGTTTCATACGGTAAACGAGATGGGACTTACGGTAGAAGAGGTGGATAAACTTACTGGTCCTGTAATCGGACGCCCAAAATCAGCTACGTTCAGAACCGTTGATGTTGTAGGTTTAGATACTTTAGTACATGTTGCTAATGGAATCAAAGAAAATTGTCCAAATGATGAACGTCATGATCAATTTGAACTCCCAGATTTTGTAAAAAAACTTATGGAAAACAAATGGCTTGGTAGTAAATCAGGTCAAGGGTTTTATAAAAAGATAAAAAATGATGCAGGTAAGTCCGAGATTTTATCTTTGGATTTAAACACTTTAGAATACCGTTCAAAACAAAGAGCCAGTTTTGCAACTTTAGAACTTACGAAAAGTATTGATAAAGTAGTTGATCGTTTTAAAGTACTTATCAAAGGTAAGGATAAAGCTGGGGAGTTTTATCGTAAAACATTTGCTGCATTGTTCTCGTATGTATCCTTTCGTGTTCCAGAAATTACCAATGAATTTTATAAAATTGATGATGCCATGAAGGCAGGTTTTGGATGGGAGCATGGGCCTTTTGAAATTTGGGATGCTATTGGTATTGAAAAAGGTTTAGCACTTATTTCTGATGAAGGTTTACAAGTAGCTTCATGGGTTTCTGAATTACTTTCTAGTGGAAAAACAAGTTTTTATAGTGTTAAAGATGGAGCTACTCATGTTTATGAAAACAGTACCAAACAAAATGTAAAAAAACCTGGTCAGGATGCATTTATTATTTTAGATAATATACGTAAAACCAATCAAGTTTATAAAAATAGTGGGGTTGTCATAGAAGATTTAGGAGACGGTATTCTTAATCTAGAGTTTCAATCGAAGATGAATACTATCGGTGGTGATGTTTTAGCAGGAATTAATAAAGCTATTGATATTGCAGAGAAGGATTTTCAAGGGCTTGTTATAGGTAATCAAGCTCCAAATTTTTCCGTAGGTGCTAATTTAGCTATGATTTTTATGCTTGCTGTAGAACAAGAATACGAGGAGCTTCATATGGCTATAAAGTATTTCCAAGATACAATGATGCGCCTTAGATATTCTGCAATTCCAACTATTGCCGCACCTCACGGAATGACTTTTGGGGGTGGGTGTGAACTTTCTTTACATGCCGATAAAGTTGTAGCAGCTGCAGAAACCTATATAGGTCTTGTTGAGTTTGGTGTAGGTGTGATTCCTGGAGGTGGTGGATCCAAAGAGATGGCATTACGAGCTTCAGATAGTTTTTCAAAAGGAGATGTAGAGCTTAATGTATTGCAAGAGCATTTCTTAACGATTGGTATGGCAAAAGTATCTACTTCAGGTTATGAGGCATTTGATACTAATATCTTCCAAAAAGGAAAGGATATTATCGTGGTTAATAAAGACCGCCAAATAGCCATTGCAAAGGCACATGCACAGTTACTTGCCAATCAAGGATATACTCAGCCAGTAAAAAGAAAAAATGTTAAGGTACTTGGTAAGCAAGCTCTAGGGATGTTTTTAGTAGGTACAGATGCTATGAATGCTAGTAATTATATCACAGAGCATGACAAGAAAATCGCTAATAAATTGGCTTATGTAATGGCAGGAGGGGATCTTTCAGAACCTACTCTTGTTACTGAACAGTATTTGCTGGATTTGGAACGAGAGGCTTTTTTGAGTTTATGTACGGAACGTAAAACTTTAGAACGTATCCAACATATGCTTAAAAAAGGTAAACCTTTACGTAATTAATACCAATT
>WTKB01000200.1:0-1682 GCA_011524575.1 Aquimarina sp. | reverse complement strand
ACCAATTGGTATAATTCATATTAACTATTAGAAATTTAAAACATGAAACAAGCATATATCGTTAAAGCCTACCGTACAGCTGTAGGTAAAGCACCAAAAGGTGTATTTCGTTTTAAACGTGCAGACGAACTCGGAGCAGAAACCATTGCTCACATGATTAAAGAACTTCCTGATTTTGATATTTCAAGAATTGATGATGTTATTGTAGGAAATGCGATGCCAGAGGGATCACAGGGTTTGAATATGGCTCGATTTATTTCTTTAATAGGTCTTAATAGTGTTGATGTGCCAGGAGTTACTGTAAATCGTTTTTGCTCATCAGGAATTGAAACTATCGGAATCGCTACGGCAAAAATACAAGCTGGAATGGCAGATTGTATTATTGCAGGTGGATCAGAAAGTATGAGTTCCGTACCCATGACAGGATTTAAACCAGAGCTCAACTACAATACCGTAAAAGCAGGTCATGAAAATTATTATTGGGGTATGGGAAATACTGCTGAAGCTGTAGCAAATCAGTTTAATATTTCCAGAGCCGATCAAGATGCTTTTGCGTATGGTTCTCATCAGAAAGCATTAAAAGCACAGGCTGAAAACCGTTTTCAAGATCAAATTGTACCTATAAATGTAGAGGAAATTTTTATAAATGATAGTGGGATAAAAGATACGCGTACTTACACGGTTACTAAAGATCAAGGTCCTCGACAAGGTACAAGTATAGAGGCATTAGCTAAACTAAGACCTGTATTTGCTGCTGGAGGATCTGTGACAGCAGGAAACTCTTCACAAATGAGTGATGGTGCTGCCTTTGTGATGGTCATGAGTGAAGATATGGTAAAAGAGCTCAATTTAGAGCCAATTGCCAGATTAGTAAATTATGCAGCAGCAGGGGTAGAACCTCGTATTATGGGAATTGGACCTGTAAAAGCTATTCCAAAAGCACTAAAACAAGCAGGTTTAAAGCAGCAAGATCTATCACTTATAGAACTCAATGAAGCTTTTGCTTCACAGTCTTTAGCTGTTATTCGAGAATTGGATTTAAACCCTGAAATTATTAATGTGAACGGGGGAGCTATTGCTCTTGGACATCCATTAGGATGTACGGGTGCTAAATTATCTGTGCAATTATTTGACGAAATGCGAAAGCAAAACATGAAAGGTAAATATGGTGCTGTAACCATGTGTGTGGGTACTGGACAAGGTGCTTGTGGAATTTTTGAGTTTTTAGCATAATACAAATTTTTTTTAGGCTCTTTTTTATGGAGTTTGATAAGTAAAAATATAAATACAATGGAATCAAAAGAAAACAAAGATATATTAAGAGGTGGGCAGTTTTTAGTAAAAGAAACTGCTTGTGAAGATGTGTTTACTCCAGAAGACTTTTCTGAGGAGCAAGTTATGATGAAAGAGGCAGTACAGGAGTTTGTAGATCGAGAGGTATGGGCACACAAACCTCGTTTTGAGAAAAAAGACTATGCCTTTACAGAGGAGGTGATGCGTAAAGCAGGGGAACTCGGTTTTTTAGGAGTTGCTGTTCCAGAGGCGTACGGAGGTTTAGGAATGGGTTTTGTCTCCACAATGCTTGTTTGTGATTATATTTCTGGAGCTACCGGATCTTTTAGTACTGCCTTTGGAGCTCATACAGGTAGTGGTACTATGCCGATTACGCTTTATGGTACCGA
>WTKB01000005.1 GCA_011524575.1 Aquimarina sp. | reverse complement strand
ACAAATATAACTAACTACAATACAATAATTAAGAATACACCAACATTAAGGTTGTAATACTGATAATTTGATAAAAATAACATCAATTACATTTTTTTCTTGTAAATAGACTTGTTATGGTGTACATTTGGCGATAAATTTGGTATTTGTGCTTAATTGCAAGCAGAATTTTAATTAAAAATCAATTATGAAAAAAAATTTCTTTAAAGGAACTGTACTTGCCACTATCATGGCCTTTGCAGGTGTTAGTGCATCAGCACAAGACAATGGTACTTTAGGTGGTGTTCAACTAAGTGGATCTGTAGATGCTTATTTCAGAGCAAATGCAACTTCTGTAAATGAATTAGGTGAAGAGCCAGGAACTTCCTTTGCAAATGACAATGGTTTTGCATTAGGTATGGCAAACCTTATTGCATACAAAGAATTTGGTAAAACAGCTGTAGTTGCTGATTTAGCTTTTGGTCCAAGAGCAGATGATGCAACAACTGGTGATCGTTATGTTAACCAATTATATGTAACTTACGCTCCTCTTGAAGAATTGACTTTTACTTTTGGTAAATTCAACACTTTCTTAGGATATGAAGTAATTTCTCCAGTAGGAAACTTTAACTACTCTACTTCATACATGTTCTCTAATGGACCATTCTCACATACTGGTTTAAAAGCAGATTATGCTATTGATGAAAACTTCTCTGTAGGTGCTGCTATTATGAATGCAACTGATGTAACTGCAAACAATAATGGTATTGGTCACTACACTGGAGGTTTACAGTTAGGATATGCTAATGATAAAGGAAGTGTATTTTTAAATGCTCTTTACGGAAAAGAAAGTGCAGATGCAATTCCTTCTTACCAAGTTGATTTAACTACAGGATGGGACTTAACTGATGAGCTTTACTTAGGTGCTAACGCTACTTATAAAGATTACGAAGGTTCTAATCACAATGGTTTCTACGGTGTTGCTCTTTACCCACAGTATGACTTTACTGATGCTTTCTCTCTTGGTTTAAGAGGTGAGTACTTTGGAAATGTAATTGCAAACACCGACACTAACGTAATTGCAACGACACTTACTGGTGCATATACTGTAGGTGGTCTTACAATCAAGCCTGAACTACGTTTAGATATTAGAGAAAATGAAGACTTTCAAGACCTTAATGGTGAGCCAACAGAATTTTTAGGTTCTGCTGTTTTAGGTGCTGTTTACGCATTCTAAGAAAAAGTAGTCATACTTTACTTCATATTACTTTTAAAAAAAGCTTCTATTTTAAAATAGAAGCTTTTTTTATGTCTTATTTTAAAGTGATTTCAACTACTAATGTATATTAATCACATAATATTTGTAAATTAACAATCTTTACCATACCGACAAAGTTTGTGATATTATGAAAAAAATAATCCTACTTGCACATTGTCCTGACAAGCCAGGTATTGTAGCAAGAATAACTAATTTTATACTTGAACGACAAGGAAACGCTCTTAACTTAGAACAATATGTAGATGCTAAAGACAATATTTTCTTTATGCGTTTAGTTTGTGAGTTTGAAAATAAGCCTGAAATCCTAAATAACATCAAGGTACAATTTCAAAGTATTGCCTCTGACCTACAAATGCAATGGCAATTATACGATCCAAACAAAAAACCAAAAATGGCACTTTTTGTGTCCAAGTACTCTCATTGTTTATATGATATATTAGGACGCTTCTCCTCTGGAGATTTACCTATTGAAATCCCTATAATTATAAGTAATCATACCGATATGGAAGTTGTTGCTAATCGTTTTGAAATTCCTTTTGCCTGCATTCCTGTATCTAAAGCCAACAAAGCCGAAGCCGAGGAAAAACAGCAAGCTTTACTCCAGGAGTATAAAATTGACTTTATTGTTCTAGCGCGATATATGCAAATTCTTTCTAAAGATTTTACTGAGAAGTTTCCTAATCAAATTATAAATATTCATCATTCATTTTTACCTGCTTTTCCTGGTGCTAAACCCTATCATTCGGCTCATCGAAAAGGAGTAAAAATTATTGGGGCTACATCTCATTATGTTACCTCAGATCTTGATGAAGGACCAATTATTGAACAAGATATTGTTAAAGTATCTCATAATAATAGTATTTCAGATTTTATTGCTAAAGGAAAAGATGTCGAAAAAATTGTACTTTCTAGAGCTATAAAACATCATGTAAATAGAAAAATATTGGTCTATAAAAACAAAACCATTATTTTTGATTAGTGTCTTTGTAATACCAATTTATCTTTAAATACTTACATCAATTTTTAATCGTTCGTTTTTACTTATACCTACTTTCTATGAAAAAAACAAGCCTTCTATTACTATCAATACATTTAGCACTTTTAAGTTCTTGTTCGGAATTGCAACATGTTGTTAATAATTTACCTGATGTTATTGCCTCACCAGATGGGCAATTAAGTAATACATATATTTCCAATGGATTAAAAGAAGCTCTTGATAACGGTATAGATAAAGAAGTGAGTAAACTAGCTACAGAAAATGGTTTTTTTACAAACGAATCGGTAAAGATCCTGATCCCTAATGAACTCCAAAAAGTCGATCAAACCTTACGAAAAATAGGGCTTGACAAACTTGCAGATGAAGGTCTTAAAATTTTAAATCGTGCCGCTGAAGATGCTGTAGGTGAGGCAATCCCAATATTTGCTACTGCAATCAAAGAAATGAGTATTGAAGATGCTAAAGGATTATTACTAGGAGGTAATAGTGCCGCAACAAATTACTTAAAACAAAAGACAAGTACTGCACTTTATCAGAAATTTAATCCAATTATTGCTAACTCTCTTGATAAAGTAGGAGCTAACCAAATTTGGAAAGACATTATCACTAAGTACAATACAATTCCATTGCTTAATGACGCACAAAACCCCGACTTAACTTCTTATGTAACCAATGAATCATTGAAAGGAGTGTTCAAAATGATTGCTATTGAAGAAGGGAATATTCGTTCAAAACTTTCATCTAGAACTTCAGAGGTACTTCGTAAAGTATTTGCTTTACAGGATTAAAATAACATAATACTTCTAAGAACTTGTTTAAACCTATCTGTTTCACACCAAATTATACTTAAAAAAATATAATTGGTGTGAAATTAGAATATATATTATTTAAATTCATAAAATTCCTATTTTGAAAAAGATTTTACTAGGACTTATTGGTGGGATTATATTATTATTTTCGGGTTATCTTGTGGCCGCCTATAATATCACTTACAGTGAAGGAACTCGTAGCGGTGAACTAATTAAATTCAGTAAAAAAGGTGTCCTATTTAAAACCTTTGAAGGTGAAATTAGTCAAGGAATATCTGGAGCACAAATTTTTAAGTTTTCAGTAGAAGAAAACCAACCTATAGTCATCGAGAAGCTACATACTTATCAAGGGAAATACGTAAAAGTACGCTATAAAGAACGTTTCACAACCTTCCCTTGGCTTGGAGATACACACTATTACATCACAAATGTTGATTTGGAGAGTTCTCCGCATTTTAACAAATAATCTTTTTAGTTATGAAAAATTCCTTCAAAAGAAGTATTGATTCTCATGTAATGCTTTCTGAACTTATGCTTCCATCCCATTCTAATTTTAGTGGTAAAATTCATGGCGGATACATCTTATCTTTAATGGATAAAGTAGCCTTTGCCTGTGCTGCAAAATATTCTGGAAATTATGCTGTTACAGCAAGTGTTGATAAAGTAGATTTTTTACAACCCGTAGAAGTTGGTGAAATGATTAATCTAAAAGCTTCCATAAACTTTGTTGGAAGAACATCTATGGTTGTTGGTGTTCGAGTAGAGTCAGAAAATATACAAACAGGGAAAAAAAAACACTGTAATTCCTCTTACTTTACAATGGTTGCAAAAAACAACGAAGGAAAATCCGTACCTGTTCCAGGCTTGATTCTCGATTCTGAAACCAGTGTACGACGGTTTGTAAGAAGTGCAATACGTCAAAAACAAGGAAGGATTCGTAGAGAGAAGTTTAAATCTGAATCTTTTGTTTTGAATGAACATCTAGATTTACTAAATGGTTACAATATAAAATTAGACCTCTAACACCAATTTTTGCCTAAAATTACTGTAAGAGCTTGTTTAAAGGGACTACTTCCTGTAATCCAAAATTTTAAGAACTAGAATCACTTTAAAAAGACTTACATATCTCGATATGCACATCATTTAAAAGTAAACCTAAACCCTAAACTTTTGAATTACAGTTTGTATTCCCTTTAAACAAGCTCTTAGGGTGTTATCAGAATTTTAATATAATTATGTGTTTTTACCTGCAAAAAACAATATCGGATTACACCTTTTAACGTTTTTTAAGGTA
>WTKB01000182.1 GCA_011524575.1 Aquimarina sp. | reverse complement strand
ATTTTTACAAAAATGAGAAAAATATAAAACATGAACATATTAAACAAAAAAAGATTTTAATTTAAAAATACATCTAAAATAGGGCAAAAAAGATAAAGCCCTTATATCGTTTATTATTAGCGCTTTAGCATCCTCTTTACTTAACACAATATAGCTAATTAATCCACCATCACTAAGACCACCCTCTAACATTGCTGTGGTAGTTATACCAGAATATTTCCAAGTAATTTGATTTTTTAAAAACCATCGGGTAATAATTTCAAAATCTGCTCCAATTTTAAATTGGGTATCAAAATTCCCAAAATTTTCAAATACAGTAGATTTCACAAAAATTGATGGATGTGGTGGCATCAACCCCCATTTCAATTTCCAAGGTAACCAATTTTTAGAAACAAATTTCCTTTTAATTTGCCCTTTAGAATTATATATTTCAACATCTCCAATAGAAGCATCAATATCATTTTTTCGATGAAAATCTACTATTTTTTGAATCACTTTGGAATCTTTAAAAGTATCATCGGAATTTAATATACCTATAATATCTCCAGTAGCCATAGTGATTCCTTTATTCATAGCAAAGTACAAACCTTCATCTGGTTCCGACACCCATTTCGTAATTATATCTTTATTTGATTTAATTAATGATACTGTATCATCAGTAGATCTGCCGTCAACCACAATATACTCAATATTTGTGTAGGACTGGTTTTTAACAGATTCAAAAGTTTTTTGAATAGTTTTAGCACTATTATAAGCAACTGTTATTATAGATACCTTCATTAATTTTTATTTTTTAAAGGGAAATTTTTGTAGGTTTTATTTAAAAAAGAGTACACTTCTTCTTTATTTACACCTACACTTTGATAGACTTCATTAATCTTCACATCTACTAAAAACCGATACCAAAAGCACTGTAGGAAGGTCCAAATAAATCCCCTTTTCCCTTCTAGAATAGCTAATTGTATAAAATAGCGATACAAAAAAAACAAAAAAGGTCTTATAAATAAGGGCAAATTCAAATATTGATGTTTTACCCACCTTCTTCGTTCTTCTGGCCTACCCCAAAAAGAAGCTTTTACAGAATCTTTATTAAAATAACTATACTTATTATCAAAAAAATCTAACATTTCTTTAGTAGCGTAGTTATTATGCTTACTTGTCCACCAAGTCATATTATTTAAATTATGATCAATCAAGTCACCTTCAACTTCAATTAGCTTTCCCGCTGTTAACTTCATTCGTTCATCCATCCAGCGTTGCTCACAATAGGCGCTACCTACTCTCCACAACCTTAAATGCTTTATGGGATACATTCCTCCTCTTTTTAAAGGAGAGTTCATAAAATACATAAGTCTATTTATACAAATTCCTTTAACATCCATGGAAAGTTGACAAAATTGACGCTGTAAATTAAGTATTAACTCTGAACTTACATATTCATCTGCATCTATACGAAACACCCAATCTGTAGAAAAATTAAAATTATTTAATGCCCAGTTAATTTGATATGCATGATTTACCCATTCGTTTTGAATAATATGGGCTTTATAGTTTTTAGCAATTTTTAGAGTGTTATCATTTGAAAAAGAATCTACGATTAAAATAGTATCACAAATTTCATTAATTGATGATAAACACCTATCTAAATGTAATTCCTCATTATAGGTTAAAATTAAAGCAGTGATCGACAATTTACTCATTTACAACTCTATTTTTTAAAAACTTAGCGGGGTTACCACCTACAATAGTCCAGGCTGGAACTGACTTATAAACTGAGGCTGTAGCTCCAACCACTACACCTTGATTCAATATTACATCACCACCAATAAAACACGATGCTCCCACCCAAACTTGATTTTGTATTTGAATAGTTTTTTTTAACAAAGGTAATTGAGAATTTGTGACATCATGAGAAGCAGCACATAAGTACGTTTTTTGAGAAATTGTTGTATGTTCACCAATACTAATTGGAGCCACATTATAACAATCTACTTCAGGGCCTAAGCATGAATACGGACCCATTTTAAGGTTCCAAGGCATGTAAATTTTAACACTAGAATATATAGTAGCTTTTTTATGGACTTGAGCACCAAATAAATTTAACAATATCACCTTCCAGGGGTTTGCAAATGATCTAGGAAATGGTCTTACCATAACCAACCAACACAGCATCCAAACCAACCTCAAAAACTGTTCTTTTCTAGTGATAACATTTTCATATTTTGACAAATCGACTTTTGCTTTCATGATTCGACAACAAATTTAGGCTTTCCCGATTTATTTAAAATCCATTGATACAATTGATGCATTTGCTTTGCTACAGCAAGCATATCATATTTTTTTTCAATAAGATTACGTCCATTCTCCCCCATTAAAGCTAATTCTTCTGGACTTAGCATCATCATTTTACACAAACTTTCTACTAAACTTTGAACTCCTGTATCAATCCAATCACCACAATTATATGTAATTAAATCTTCCCAAGGAGTACCTTTAGTAGTAATTACTGGAACACCACATGCTAGAGCTTCTGCTACTACAATACCAAAATTTTCACTGTAGGTAGGTAAAACAAATAAATCAGCAGTTAAGTATTTATTTATTTTTGCTTCACCATAACAAGGAGGTAAAATACTTACAGAATCGCTTATTTTTAATTTAACTATTAAATCCTTCAAATCTACTATATATTCCAACTCTCCATTACCTACTATTTCGATTTTCCAATTTTGCCTTAAATCTTTATCAAGTTGAGCCCAAGCCTCTATTAATAACTCTATTCCTTTTTTAGGGTGAATTCTAGATAAAAATAAAATTTTTCGATAGCCTTTCTCAAAAGATTTAGGTTTAGGATATTCTTCTAAGTTAATACCATTAGGTATAATTGCAATAGGGTTTTTAAACCCAAGTTTTCTAAGATTTTTAGCTTCTGATTGTGCTGTTGCGTGTAAACAATTAGCATTTCTTAAATGTTTATTTTGAAAAAGAAATAACGCAATTCTTTTTTTTAGTTTTGATTGAGTTAAAGCCCATGGTTCAAGCATACCTCTTGTTGTAAGTATAAAAGGTTTATGGTTTTTTATTGCCTTCATACTCATTAAAGCCACAGGTAATTGCCACATACCATGACCATGATAAATTGAGACCTGACCCGGTTGATTTAATTTTTTTAAAAGATTAAATAAGGAACTCATTAAATGAATTTCACCTGATTTATGCAAAAAGTCCTGCATTATTGGACTCATAGAATTTAAAGTTAATAAATCTATTTTCAAATTAAGATTTAACAAGCCTCTAATTAAGCCTGTTACTGATCTTGCAGGCCCACCAGTATTTTTATCAATTGATGATATTACATGAACAACTTTCATTATAGAGTTTGGTATAAATTATCATATGACTTACAAATAGTCTCTAATTGGAATCTAGAAACATTTTTAAATCCATTTGATATTAATCGATCTCTTAGTTTATCATTATTTATAATTTTTTTAAAACTATTATTTATTAAAACGATATCTGTAGGATCATCAATATAATACGCTCCCTTTCCTGCAATCTCTGGAATAGCTCCTTTTTTTGATGTTAAAACTACTCTACCTATTTTTTGTGCTTCTATAATTGGCATACCAAAACCTTCATATAATGATATAAACGAAATAATATCACTTTTAACATATAGGTTTATAATTTCTTTGAAACTTAGATCCACATAATTTTCATAGGTTATGTTATTTACATTTAACAAGTTAATATAATTTGAATCTAAAATACCTACAATTACTAAAACACAATCAATCTCTTTTAATGCTCTTATAGTATTTTCTAAATTTTTATTTGACTTTGTACCTATATGTAATACTTTAGGAAAACTTGAGTTAAACTCCTTCGGGGCTGTTTTTAAACCTTTGGGAATAGGATTAGGAATTACATTAATTTTATTTTTTACCCATGGTATGAGAGCTAATACTTCTGATTTAGAATAGTTGGATATAACAGTGATTTTTTTTACAAAAAATGAAGGAATAAAAAACCAAAACAAATACAAAAGACATTTTTTTAACAAATTACCTTGTAAAATTGATTTACAATCATGAATAGTCAGTACAATATCATTTGATGGAAAACAAGCTAAATAATGTGCATCACCTGTTATATGTTTTATGCCAGAAATTTTGTTGAAAAAACAAATATTTTTGAAAATAGCTTTTATAGAAATACCTTCATAAGGAAGTGTAATCTCATTAATATGTGATTTTGACACCCCAAGAGCTACATTACTAAATACATTTTCAATACTATGACCTTTTTCTTTTTGGTTTCTATAAACAAAATTCACATTCATTAAAAGGTATATTT
>WTKB01000041.1 GCA_011524575.1 Aquimarina sp. | reverse complement strand
GTAATCGTCTTTTATAACAATAGGAATCTGACGTAATTCTTCTTCCTGAGTTTCTATCTTTTTGTTAGCTTTCACTTCTGCGGAAGCGCTATCAGCACTAATTTCATTACCAACACCTGTAGAGTCCGTAAGTCTTTCCAAGATTTTTTCACGAGCTAATTTACCTGAAACTCCTTTTCCTACAATTCCAATAACCTTTCCTACTAAAACTCCAGCCTTACCTTGATTACCTGCTTTTATTTCTTCTGCAACAGCGCTATTGTCTGCAATTACCTTATCAATGGCTTCAATTAAACTTTCGTCAGAAATTGAATTCTCTTTAAAATAAGTCTTGTAATCGAAATCGCTATTTTTCAACAGCTCCTTAATGGCATTAGAAAGCAATACATTAGTAATACTTCCAGCTTTAAAAGCTCTAAACATATCCGTTAAAGCCACAACATTTACACTTTCGTAAGTATCAGGCTTTAAGTTATTCGACAATGTTTTAGCAACAAATAAAGGGTCTTGAATACTATTGTTAATCGCAGAATAGACTCCTGATCGTACTGCATCAGCGGTAAAAAACTTAGCATCTTGCGGACGCACACCTCCGCCAATCAATTGGGTTTCGATGGCATAAGGCAATAAATTTTTATCTACGCTTAAGTTTTCTAAAGCTGATTTTATATTCACAAAAGGAATATCTGGCTCATGAGCAAAACGGTAATCCGCAGCAAATTCCTTTTTACGCATTACTTTAGTTTGCTTTAAAGCCTCGTCCCAAAGTACCGTAGTTTGATCAGGTCTAAAAGTATTATATTCTTGATAATAAGCTAATTGTTTAGAAACTTCTTCAATAGTAGCTTCTACCATAAACTTAAACGAGTTTAAGTTTTTAATTTCGGTACGTGGGTTCAAATCCTGCGTTCCCTTTTTACGTAATGAAACTGAAACATCAGACTTAAACTGTCCTTTTTCAAGGTTAGCATCTGAAATTTCTAGGTTTTGAACAATACGTTGTAAATACTGTGCATACGTAGCCGCATCTTTAATATTACGAATACATGGCTTAGTAACCACCTCAATTAAAGGCACTCCCGATTTATTAAAATCTACCAAACTATTTTTGGCCTCGTGCATTAATTTAGCGGCATCTTCTTCAAGATGTGTTTGCTCAATATGTACTGAAAATTCTGACCCATCATCACGAAAACATTTTACTTCTCCATCAGGAATAATAGGGTTATGAAATTGCGTTAACTGAAAGTTTTTAGGCTGATCCGGATATTCGTAATGTTTACGATCCCAAGAAAGCACCTCGTTACTCATGCTAGAGTTAATTGCCTTTCCAAAAAGAATAGCCTTATTAATAGCTTCTTTATTAATAGCTGGTAAAACTCCCATTTGTCCCGTACAAACTGGGCAAATATGTGTGTTTGGGTGTTCTGTTTCCTCATTAGGACAGCCACAAAATAATTTTGTTTTTGTGTTTAAACGGATATGCGTTTCGACACCAATGACGATTTCTAATCCTAATTTTTCTAGTGTTGCTGTTAATTGTTCCATTACAATACTTGTTTTAGGAAGTTAGCAGTAGTAAATAAAATAGCCTCTTGGCGTTTAGCCGCTGTAATTTGCAAACCTGTTTCTAGTGCTACTGGAGTAGTTAAAGTTGGTAATCCCCCTAAGCTAAATCCAACAGTATACGCATCGGATAAATACATCGTTTTGGGGTCTTTCATTACATTTCCTATTTCAGGAACAGGATTTGGCGTTACTGGTGATAAAATTACGTCAACGGTATTAAAGTCTTCATCAAACTTATTTGATATATTTTGACGAATGGCTTGGGCTTTATTGTATATTTCTTCGGAGTGACCTTGAGAAAGTACTTGGTTTCCTCCTACGATTCTTCGTTTGGTTTCTTCGGTAAAGTTTTCAGAGCGGGTAACAGAATAGATTTCTTTTAAATCTTTTCCTTCTGCTCTATTTCCATACATAGTACCATCTAAGCGTGCTAAATTTGAAGCTGTTTCAGCCATAGCTAAGGCATAATAAGTAGCTACTACAGTATCAGCATCAAAAAAGTCCAACGGAACAATTTCCATTCCTTCCGCTTCAAGTTTTGCTAAAGTCTCCTTAAAAGCAGCCTTCATTTCTGCGTTTAACGCATCGGTTTCTATAAAGTTTTTATAATAACCAATCTTTGTTCCTTTGGTCAAGCCAGAAGTTAAATGATCATTGGTCACTTGCTCAGAATCAAATGAAGTTTGGTCACGAAAATCTTTACCTGCCATGGTATTTAACACCAATTGTAAATCCTCTAGGCTTTTAGCAAAAGGTCCCACACAATCTGTTGATGACGCATAGGCCATTAACCCGTAACGTGAAATTTTCCCGTAAGTAGGCTTTAATCCATAAACTCCATTATATCCTGCAGGCTGACGAATAGAACCTCCCGTATCTCCACCAATTGAAAAAGCGGTGTATTCTTTAGCCACATTCACAGCACTACCTCCACTGGATCCTCCAGCTACTTTATTGGCATCTAAAGCATTTTTAACTGGACCAAAAACCGTGTTTTCAGAACTACTTCCGTGTCCAAAACTATCACAGTTTTCTTTAACTACAGGAATGGCTCCGGCATCCAATAATTTTTGAATAGCCGTGGCTGTATATGGAGATTTATATTTTTTTAAAAAATCAGAACTTGCCGAACTGTAGGTTCCTTGCAATAAATACACATCTTTAATTCCAAAAGGAATACCCTCTAAAATACCAATGGATTCTCCTTTTGCAATTTTAGCATCTACTTTTTTAGCTAAGTTTAAAGCGTAATCATTTAAAATGAAATTGACACTATTTAATTCGTTAGCTGTTAAAGCGGCTAATTTTTCTTGCACTAAACTTACGCAAGAAATTTCTTTATTAACGAGTTTGTTGTGTAACTCTTGTATAATAGAACTCATGCTTATTCTTCGATTACTTTAGGAACTACTAAAAAACCATTTTTCTCGTTAGGGAAATTTTCAACAATTAAATTTCGTTGTTCCTTTGAGGTAGCAACGACAGTATCGGGGCGTAAATCCTCTATAGAAACTGCATTAATTGTTGTTGTATTTGAATACTGTTGATCTACATGACCTTTTTTGATATCTTCAAAAAGATCATCAATCACTTTGGATGCCTTTGCTCCTTTTATACTAGAAAGTACATCCAGTGTCATTTGTTTTCCCATAACTATCCTGACTTTTTTTATTTAAAGCGTCTAGGTTTAAAAACTTAAAATTCCTATTACTGTATTAAACTCGCCAATATAATGAATTTTCAGTGGATAAGTAATTGTTAATTTATTAAAAATATAATTTTATATTAAAAAAAACTTAAATCATAAAAGTAGTGCCAAAAATAAGATTAACAGTTGGTTGGATTATATATATTTGTAAAAAAATAAAATTTTATGCCATCATTTGAACCCTCAGTATTCTGTCAACCTACATTAGGAATACACCCACAGGCACTTTATACGGATAATGTAGATACTTATCTAGACTTTATTATTGAACAAGATTCTCCAGAAGACGCTATGAATGCAGCTGTAAAGCTATTAGATATGTGTTTAGAAAGTGATGGAGATATTGAAAAATTACTTGAAGAAAGCCCTGAAATTGACGGATACCCTACTGAAAAGTTATTAGAATTTTGTTCGGAAAACATACGATTTGCAGAATTATATCCTGATGCTGAAAATGCATTTCTACTGACTTCTAAGTTGAATGAAAAAATTAGGGGTATTTTAAAAAAAGAATGCTGTTATTTACATATGGTTCCCAGTTATCAGGAACTTACTCATGACCTTTCAAATGAGAGATTAGATGATTTTATTGCAGCATCTGTTGAATTAGTTGACCTATGTAGTAACAATCCCTCAGAATCAGGAATCATAGAAGCCTTAGAACAAAAATCTAAAATAAGAGGATTTGACTCCTATGATTTACTTCACTTCTGTGCTCAAAACGCTCACTTTTTTGAAGTATTTCCTGTAGCAGGAAAACAAATTGCAATAACTACTCCTTTGTATGAAAAAATCAAAGAGATGCTTTATGATCCAGATTTATCTGATACTTTAGATGGTATCAAAAGAGTATATGTTAAAGCTACTGCTGCAGACTCAGCTGATCAAAGACTACATTTTTCAAATGTTTTTAAAGGCATTAGAACAAAAGAAAGAGAGCAAAAACAACGACAACTACAAAGACAAAGAGAACAAGGTTTAAGTTTAGGAGACAAAATGAAAAGATGGATGCGTCAAATGTCGATAGGTCGATAGTATAGTTTAGAACATGTTTAAGCTAAATACAGCCTGTAATTAAAAATTTTAAGGA
>WTKB01000296.1 GCA_011524575.1 Aquimarina sp. | reverse complement strand
GTTTTAAGTGGTGAAAAAATATACCAGAGCGATATAGTTCAATACATTGGTATGGCAAAAACGCAAATTGATCATAGGGCTGAAACAGGAGAAGAACTTTATTGGACTGATAGTGCTTTTGGAGGTATGCCTACATATCAAAACGGAGTTTTATATCCACATAATTATGTGAAACAATTAGATTGGATTATTCGATTTTTACCAAGACCAGCTGATTATCTGTTTTTATATTTGCTAGGTTTTTTTGTATTACTAAAGTGCTTTAATTTTTCAAATTTAGAGTCTTTTATAGGTAGTTTGGTTTTTGGTTTTTCAACTTATTTAATTATAATTTTAGGAGTAGGGCATAACGCAAAAGCACATGCAATTGGGTATATGCCTATAGTAATTGCATCGGTAGTTTTATGTTTTAATCACAAACTCATTAAAGGTGGCTTACTTTTTACTATTGCCATGGCTCTAGAATTGGTAGCTAACCATTACCAAATGACTTATTACTTAATGATTTTGTTATTAATCATAGCAGTAGTTTATGCTGTTAGAGCATTTCAAACTAAAACAATTATTTCTTTTTTTAAATCTTCTTTAGTACTATTAACAGGATTAATTTTGGCAATAGGTTTAAATGCTACTTCAATTTTAGCAACTAAAGAATATTCAGAGTTTTCAACACGAGGGAATAAAACATTAACAGTCAATGGGACAGGGGAGTTATCTACTACTAGTGGTTTAAGTACTAATTATATTTTAAGTTATAGTTACGGAATAGCCGAAACTTTTAATTTGTTAGTCCCTAGATTTATGGGGGGATCAAGCTCTGAAAATGCTGGTGAAAATGCTAGTATTGTTAAGGAATTAGTAAGTATGGGGTACTCTTACCCAGAGGCAAAAAAGTTTGCTGAAACTTCTCCTACCTATTGGGGAGAGCAACCCTACGTTGGAGCTCCAGCATATATTGGGGCAGGTATTATTTTCCTATTTGTTTTAGGGCTTATATCAATTGAAGATCGAAATAAATATTGGGTTATTGGAGGAGTAGTACTTTCTATTTTACTTTCATGGGGTTCAAATTTTGAATGGTTTTCGAAGCTTTTTATTAACTATTTTCCTTTGTATAATAAATTTAGAGCGGTTACCTCGATTCAAGTAATTACTGAGCTATGTGTGCCTTTTTTAGGTATTTGGGCTTTACATTCTTTTTTGAAAGAAAATCAAAATTCAAAAGAAATTAAGTTAAAACAGCTTTACAAGGCTACAGGAATTGTAGGTGGATTATTAATGTTGTTTTTAGTCTTAAAATCGGTATTGTTTTCATTTTCAAATAGTAGTGATGCACAATTAATCCAAAATGCAGGAGCAAAATTTGTTAGAGCTCTTCGTGAAGATCGAATACGATTATTTACAAATGATACTTTACGAAGTTTGTTTTTTGTTTTAGCAATAGCTGGATTATTATGGGTATTTATTAAGGGAAAAGTATCCAAATTATCAGTTTTAATAGCTATTGGTGTACTTTTAATTGGAGACCTAGTTTTAGTGGATAAGCGATATGTTAATAGAGATGATTTTGTCAATTCAAAATTAATGGCTAAACCATATACTCCTAATAGAGCAGATCTTGAGATTTTAAAAGATGAAACCCATTACAGGGTATATGATCTCACAGGAAGTCCATTTAATAGTTCTAGGACCTCTTATTTTCATAAAGCTGTAGGAGGATATCATGCTGCAAAACCTGCAAGAATTCAAAATTTAAATGATTATTACATAACATCAGGATATCAACCAATATTAGATATGCTAAATGTTAAGTATTTTATTTATGAAGGTGAAAAAGGTGTTGATTATCAAGAGAATAAATCTGCCTACGGTAATGCTTGGTTTGTAAATGATTTAATTCCAGTAGGATCAGAAAAGGAAGAGTTAACCAAATTAAAAAGTATACAGTTACGAAAGCAAGCTGTAGTTAATCAAAACTTGGGTATTGCACCGGTTCATTTTAAATTAGACAGTTTAGCAAAAATACACTTATTAGACTATAATATTGATACCTTAAAATATAGTTATTCAAATTCAAATGATGGTTTTGTAGTTTTTTCAGAAATGTATTACGCTAATGGTTGGAAAGCCTACATTGACAATAAAGAAGTTCCAATTTATAAATCTAATTATGCTTTACGCGGAATTAAAACACCTAAGGGAAATCATGTAATCAGCTTTAAATTTGAACCAGAAGTAATTTCAAAGGGAAGTTTAATTACTGTAATTAGCTTAATTTTATTTTTATTGTTTTCAGCTTTAGGGATTTATTTTGTTTACTTTAAAAAGATAGACCTTTGAAAAAAGTGCTAATAATTACATATTATTGGCCTCCAGCTGGTGGACCAGGAGTACAACGATGGTTGAAATTTTGTAATTACCTTCCTAATTATGGAGTTAAACCAATAGTTTATATTCCAGAAAATCCAGATTACCCCATTGTAGATCAGCAAATTGCTAGCGAAATCTCTCAAGATATTAAGGTGATTAAAAAGCCTATTTTGGAACCTTATAAAATAGCTTCGTTTTTTAATCGTAAATCTTCAAAATCAATAAGTAAAGGAGTGATTCCTGAAGAAAGCAAGCAGTCTTTTATTCAAAAACTATTATTATGGGTGCGAGGTAATTTTTTTATTCCAGATGCTAGAAAGTTTTGGGTAAAACCTTCAATAAACTTTCTTGAAAAAGAAATACCAAAACTTAAGGTGGATGCGATAATCACTACTGGCCCACCTCATTCTGTACATTTGATAGGAAAAGGCTTAAAAGAAAAATTAAATATAAAATGGTATGCCGATTTTAGGGATCCTTGGACTTCGATCGGATATCATAATAAATTGAAACTCACTCAAAGATCTCAACAAAAACACTTAAAACTAGAAAATCAAGTTTTAAATACTGCTGATCATATTATTGTTACTAGCTATGGTACAGAAAAGGAATTTTTAAAATTAACAAATCAACCTATTCATGTTATCACCAATGGTTATGATGCTGAAAATTTTAAGGAGGATGTGGTTTTAGATAAAAAATTTACAATAGCTCATATTGGTTCTTTATTATCAGATAGAAACCCAATTGTTTTATGGAAAGTTTTAAGCGAAATTATAAATGAAAATGAAAGCTTTAAACAAAATTTTCAATTAAAATTAGCAGGTGTTTTAAGTGAAAAAGTGCTAAATTCTTTAACAGAGTATAACTTGTTAAGTTATACGAATCAACTAGGGTATTTAACACATAGTGAGGCAATAAAGCATCAAAAGTCTTCACAAGTCTTACTTATTATAGAAATTGATTCTGAGGAGACGAAACAAATAATACCTGGAAAAGTTTTTGAGTGTGTTGCTGCAAATAGGCCTATTATAGGGATTGGTCCTAAAGATGCTGATTTTTTTAAAATAATTAAAATGTCAAATTCGGGTAATGTTTTTAGTTATAAAATGTATAAAGAACTAAAAAAACATGTGTTGTACTTATATGATAAATTTAGTGCACAACAACTTGTTGTAAATTCAAATTATACAGAGCAATTTTCAAGAGAAAACTTAACTAAACAACTTTCAAAAATCTTATAATCAAGTGCAGTCTGGTAAAACAAATTAATATATGACTTGAAACTTCTGTTAGAAATTAATTAGAGGTTTAATATATCATTACTCAGATTCATTTTCTGTTGGTGAAGAATAGATGATTAGTAAATCGCCATTAGCTTGTTCCTCAGATACAGTAATATTTTCATTTGTGTCAATCACAACCTGGTAATCCGTGTCTTCATTTAATGTGAAAGTACCTAAGTTTAAAATGTTGTAGGTAACACTCTCATTATTATTAGTTAATTCTAGATTAGTAAGATTTACAATAGTATAATAATATGTTTTAAAAGTATTGGCTAATTGGATATCATGTACATACATTTCACTATTGCTATTAACATCTAAATAGTAATAAACTCCGTCATCATTTCGGTTAAAAATACTTGTTGGGTCTTGATAAGTTTCAGTTACTTCATATTTAGTTAAAATTCCATCCTCATCATCATCAGTATCTAAATGATCATCAATTCCATCTCCATCAGTGTCTTGGGGTTCACCATTTAGTAGCTCTTGGCTAGTAGGTACATTGTCATTATCATCATCTTCGTCTAAATAATCGGGTATGCTATCAGCATCAGAATCTTGATAAGCATCTGAATTTGGAGCATATCCTTCTTCAGTATTAGATAATCCATCGTTATCAAGGTCATTGTCACCATCCAAAGTGTTATTATCTTCTTCTTCATCCTCATCAACTACTACAATAGTACTTATATATATAGTTCCACTTTGTCCAGTAAATGTA
>WTKB01000172.1 GCA_011524575.1 Aquimarina sp. | reverse complement strand
AATTTAAAATTTTAAGAACTTGGATCACTTTAAAAGGACTCACATATCTCGATATGCTCATCATTTAAAAGTAAGCCAAAACCTTAAACTTTTAAATTACAGTTCGTATTCAGTTTAAACAAGCTCTATAAAAAAAGTACCTAAAGCCTTTTTAAATAGGTTTTAGGTACTTTTTTTTTTGGATCACCTAAGTCGTATAGTTTTCAAATAATCTTTTTGCAGTATTGTAACAAGATTCAAATCGTAATACATCCACACCAAAATCTATTTTATTTTCTGTAAAATAGGAAATCATTTTTTCGGTAGGCATATTTCCTATTAGTTGGGTACTTGCCATTGGGCAGCCACCAACTCCCTGTATAGCTCCATCAAAACGCCGACATCCTGCTTCAAAGGCTGCGTTTAGTTTTTCTATGCTGTTATGAGCTTCACTATGTAAGTGTGCTCCAAAATTTACTGTAGGGTGATTTTGTAGTGCATTTGTGAAAACTTGTTTGATTTGTTTAGGAGTGGAGCAGCCAATAGTATCACTCAAAGAAATAGTTTTAATACCTAGTTTAGTGAGTTTTTCAAGCCAATATGTTACAATTTCATAGTTCCAAGTTTCATTAAATGGGTTTCCAAAACCCATACTTAAATATACTACCATTTCTTTTTGAAACTTATTAGAAATTTCTAAAATACGTTGAAGTTCCTCATAGCTTTCTTCTATGGTTTTATGCGTATTACGCATTTGAAAAGTTTCTGAAATAGAGAAAGGAAACCCGAAATCATCAAGATGTGGGAATTGCCCCCCCATTTCAGCTCCTTTTGTATTAGCTACAATGGCTAAAAGTCTTGTTTTGTTGCTACATTCCTTAATGGATTCAAATATTAGTTGCGTATCTTTCATTTGAGGGATTGCTTTAGGAGATACGAAACTCCCTACATCAATACCATAAAAACCGCAACTTAATAGTTGTTTTATGTAGTTTGTTTTTTTGGAAGTGGGTATAAACTTTGTTATTCCTTGCCAAGCATCTCTTGGACATTCGATCAGTTGTATGTGGTCTTTTTCAGTAGGTGTAGAACATTTCATGGAGTGAGTTGTTTAAGGTGATAATAGTATGTCAATGTTACAATTTCTATGATTGTCCCATAAGGGTTACGACCAAAGTTCGGCTGCCGCCATAATTGCGATGTTCTCCTAAATAGATGCCTTGCCAAGTACCTAAGTTAAGTTGACCATCAGTTATAGGTATTTGTACGTTATGTCCAAAAAACGAAGCTTTTATATGTGCAGGCATATCATCAGAACCTTCATAGTTGTGTTTGAAATAGGGTAAATTTTCAGGAATCAGTCGGTTCATAAAAGCTTCTAAATCTTCCCGTACTGTACTATCAGCATTTTCATTAATACAAATACTTGCTGAAGTGTGTTTTATAAAAACTTGCATATTACCTGTTTTTATTTTACGAATTTCTGGTAGTTCATCGGTAATGAGTGTTGTAATTAAATGAAACCCTCTAGAGAATACTGGCAGATGAATCTCTTTTTGAATAATAGTCATAAGTTATAGGTATTATTTTATGTGTCAAACATACTCTTAAAACTACTAAATAGAATAAGAACTCCGTATTTTTGCACAATAAGTAATTTACTTTTATGAATCCCATGATAACTCAAGATACTATAACGGCTTTGGCTACTGCTTCGGGGCAAGGTGCTGTGGCTATTATTCGAATTTCTGGACCAACAGCTTTTGAAATTGCGGAACGTGTGTTTGCACCTAAAAATTCAAAAAAAATAAGCAATCAAGCCTCACACACCATACATTTAGGAGTGATTAAAGATGGGGAACGTGTGTTAGATCAAGTACTTTTAAGTATTTTTAAAAATCCATATTCGTACACAGGAGAGGATGTTATAGAAATTAACTGTCATGGAAGTGCTTATATACAAGAGGAGATCCTTCAATTATTGTTAAGAGAAGGATGCCGAATGGCAAATGCTGGAGAGTTTACGTTACGTGCATTTTTAAATGGTAAAATGGATTTGACCGAAGCGGAGGCCGTTGCAGATTTAATAAATAGCGAGTCTAGAGTAAGTCATGAAATTGCCATGAAGCAAATGCGGGGTGGTTTTAGTTCTGAAATTAAAATATTAAGAGGGGAATTATTGAATTTTGCTGCACTTCTAGAGTTAGAACTTGATTTTTCGGAGGAAGATGTAGAATTTGCAGATCGGGAGGCTTTTAATAACTTACTTTCCAAAATAGAACACCTGTTAAAAAGATTAATTGATTCTTTTGCTATGGGTAATGTGATTAAAAAGGGTATTCCAGTAGCTATTATAGGGCCTCCAAATGCAGGGAAATCCACGCTATTAAATGCTCTTTTAAATGAGCAACGTGCTATTGTTTCTGATATTGCAGGAACAACACGTGATAGTATAGAAGATGAAATTAATGTAGGTGGTTTGCGTTTTCGTTTTATAGATACTGCAGGAATACGTGAAACTACCAATGAAATAGAGCATATCGGTATTCAAAAAACGTATGAGAAAATAGAGCAAGCTCAGGTTGTTTTTCTATTACTGGATGCCTCTCATCAAAAGGATTTAAAAACGCTAAGATTAGAAATTGAACAACTCCGTAACCGTTGCCCATTAAAACCATTTTTGGTAGTGGGTAATAAATCTGATGGACTTTCTGAGGAGCAAAAAGCGATGCTAAAAGCCGAAATACCAGAAATGCTGTTAATTTCAGCGAAAGAAAAACAAGGTATAGAACAGCTTAAAGATACACTCTTAGAAGCAGTACAAGCAGGTAAGCTCGATAATAATCAAACGATAGTTACCAGCTCTAGGCATTATGATTCTTTAGTACATGCCCTAAAGGAAGTACAAGGGGTGAAAGATGGTTTAAAGATGCAACTTAGTAGTGATCTTATAGCTATTGATTTACGAGAAGCTTTATTTCATTTAGGAAATATTACAGGAGAAGTTACTAATGATGAATTGTTAGGGCATATTTTTGCGAATTTCTGTATTGGGAAGTAGGGGAGTAAAATTGATTAATCTTAGATAAGAATGACAAAAGAAACAGCTACTATTGAGGAATTAGCATATTATATAAAGCAAGCTAATAAGGAACATTTACCAAAGCCTATTTTTTTACTTGGAGCAGGAGCATCGATTTCTGGAGATATTCCTGGAGTGAAGCGCATTTGTGAAGATATATTATCTAAATATTCGGTAAATCCTAAGATTAGTAAGGTAACTGAAGAGCAAAAGTCAGATTACAAGTTGCTAATGTCTTTACTTACTCCTTATGAGCGCAATACACTCTTGAATGAATACATCAAAAATGGTAAAATAAATTCCACACACATTAATATAGCCCACCTTATTAATGAAGGATATATTGATTATGTACTGACAACAAATTTTGATAATTTGTTGTTACGAGCTTTAGCTTTGTTTAATATTTTTCCTCCAACCTATGATGTTGCGGTATTAGAAAGCTTAACTACTACGAATTTTAAAGAAGGTTCTGTAACTTATCTTCACGGACAGCATCATGGTTTATGGTTATTAAATACAGATGATGAAATGGCAAGAGTTAAAAAAGTAGTTCCTAGGGTTTTCGATAGTATTAAAAACGCTAGATTATGGGTTGTTATCGGATATAGTGGTTGTGACCCTATTTTTCAACATATAAAAAGTCTTGGTAGGTTTGATAATGGACTGTATTGGGTAGGTTATAAATCTTCAGATTTAAATCCAGAAGTTCAAGAATTTTTAGACGATCCATTTTCTAATGCTTTTTATTTAGATAGTCAAGGCTCTGATATGTTTATGTTTAATCTTCTTCAGAAATTAGGTCTTGAACAGCCTACTATTATAGATAAACCTTTTACAGCTTTACAGGATGTATTGAATAACATCAGTAAAATAGATACTAATATAGACACTGATTTAAAGCCATTAGAAGAGAAATTAGGTTTAGCAAAAGATAATGTTAAAAAAGCTATTGATTATTTTGAAAATCCAGAAAGTAGCAGCTTAGATGATCTTGATGTTGCAAGTAATAAAATTCATTTAAAAATACTGTCCTTATTAGGTCGAGATTCTAAAGAATACAAAGAACAAGAAATTCAAGAAATTATTAATGATGTAAATGCTTTAGAAAAAAAGGAAGATAAATTAAATAAATCTTTGACATACCTTCTTAATAAGTGGGGGAATCACTATTTAACTGCTTATTCAAAAACAACCAATAAAGAAACTCAAAATGAGAAATTAGATAAAGCCATTGCAAAATATAAATATTCACTAAAAATATTTAATACCAATTCTGTTTTTACATGCGATAAATTTTTTGTATATTTATTAGATG
>WTKB01000299.1:1952-4381 GCA_011524575.1 Aquimarina sp. | reverse complement strand
CAAGTTCTTAAAATTTTGGATTACAGGAAGTAGGGAGTTTAAACAAGCTCTTAGGAGTTCACTTCGGCGTAAGAGCTTATTTAAAGGCACTATTTAAATTTTCTTTTTTAGAATTCATAGTATTAATAAATTTAAAAGCAATTAAATAAATAACCACTACACCATAAGCTATTACAGTCCCAGTATAAATTCCATAACTTGGATAAGCAAAATAGATAGCAAGAGCATACAGTATAAGTGATAATGTCCCTGTAGGAACATTTTTAATAATACTGTGCACATGTTCCTTGGAATAGGTATAATGCATAATTAATAATAAAGGGAATAAAGTAGTTGGGAATGCTGAAATTAAACCTGCCCATTTAGCTCCTAATAAAGTAGATACACCTGTAATAGCCAATATAATGACAGCTGCCAGCCCTCCTCTTAAGGTCATTTGTAATAGAGTGGGTTTGGCTTTTTTTACAATCTTTATATCGTCTATTTTTTTGAAGAGATATTTAAATAATAGCACCATCAAAACCGAAATAACTACGGATATATAAGAAGGCATTGTGGATAAAAACTGCAATAAATAGATACTTACAAGAAAAGCAATAATTCCGTAAATAGATGACTGTAAAATCACAAAACGTTTGGTGTACAAAGATACCTGATAATAAACATATAAAAACACTAAAGAAGCACTTATACCAAAAACATTAAACAAAGCACTTTCACCTGCAAATTCAGGGCTGTTCTCTAAACCGAAAAAGAATAAACTAATGGCAGATCCCGTAGGACATCCCGATAAAATTCCTGCTATTTTAGGGCTAACATTTTCTGCAATTAATGATAGCCCTACAACAACAATAATGGAAACAAGAAGTTTTAAGATAAAAATTTGGATCATATTTTTTTTAATAATCTAATGGGTTATAATGCGTTTAAACAAGCTCTTACTTTAAATCCTTGAACTTTTGTTTCATAGTAGGGTTATTATAAGTTAATTTTTTTATGGTTAAATCTTCTGCTTTATTATTGGCTAAACGCAGATTATTTACTGATGCTAATAAAGCATCTTTAGTTTTTTGTAAATGATTCATGGTTTTGTCAATTTCATCAATAGCTGTTTTAAACTGTCGGCTTGCTAAATCATAATTACGAGCAAAACCTTTTTTAAAATCTTCGATTTTATTTTCAAAATTGGTAATATCAGTGTTTTGATTTTTTAATATTTCTAATTCTTGTTTGTATTCCAAAGAATTCATTGCTGCAGTACGTAGCAACGTAATCAGCTGAATAAAAAACTGTGGACGAATGACATACATTTTTGGGTATTTATGAGAAACATCAACAATACCCGTGTTGTAATAATCATTATCAGCCTCTAATAATGATACTAAAATAGCATATTCACAGCCTTTATCGTTTCGGTCTTTGTCTAATTTTGCAAAAAAGTCTTCATTTTTCTTTTTGGTAGCCGTTTGGTCATTTTCATTTTTCATCTCAAACATGATAGAAATGATTTCAATACCATTATTATCTAGTTCCTTATAAATATAGTCTCCTTTAGTACCTTTGCTAATATCATTGTCTTTTTCAAAATAAGCTTTAGGAAATGCGGTTGCTCGGAGTGTATTAAAGGCTATTTCACAGTGTTGTTCCAAAGACTCTCCTAACATTTTAGTAGATTGTTTTTGTTTAAAATCTTTTAAACGTTCAATCTCTTGTTCTCTTAATTTTATAGCATCATCCTTTGACTGCAATTGTATTTGAAACTGTTCTTTGATTGATTTTTCTAATAATTGTTTTTCCGTCTCCTTGTGAATTATTTCATTTTTTAATTGATCCCGTTCTTTTTCAATTGCAGAGACCGCTTTAGTAACCACTAATTCGTTTTCCGATTTTATACGGGTTAATTCGTTGGTTAACTCAGAAATAGATTGCTCTTTTTGTGCCAATTGATGGTTTAAGTTCAAGGCATTTGTTGCCTTTATTTTTTCTATCTCTTGATCTTTTTGAGCTAATTTTTCTGATAATTCGGATCGGGTATTTGCTTGGAGTTGTATCAGTTCTTTTTCTTTTTTTGCTAAATGTGCTTGAAAACTATTTTTTATTTTCTGTTCGGCAAGCTGTATGGCATCAATTTTTTGTTGTTCGGCAATTTGTAATCGGTGGGTTACTTCTTTTGTAAATTGCTTATCTCGTACTTGTTTTACAATAGCTGCATAGTTGCTTTCATCAACTTTAAATACTTCTTGACAATGTGGGCATTGAACATTATTATTTTCCATAATAAAATTGATTTATTGAATTTTTATTTTTTTAATGAAATTGATAAGATTTTAATGGTAAATAATATCAAAGATTAATTGGTATAACAAATAATAATGGTACAAAAAACACTAGGTTTTTTGTACCATTAAAAGCTGATTGTAAAATCAGGT
>WTKB01000299.1:0-1852 GCA_011524575.1 Aquimarina sp. | reverse complement strand
GGTATAATCTACCTCTATTGCTTTGTAAAGGTAATGGTAGCAAGTGGTACACCATTTAAGGGGGCTGCTGTAATTTCGCTAATTTCTCCTTGTGGATCTGTAGTTTCATTAGCACTTAAAAAAGTAGTTCCACTATCGGTACCTGCGTCATAAGATATTGCTGAAACTTCTTTTGAACTTACAAACTCACCATCTTCTAATAAACTAAGCCCTACAATACCTATATACCAGTCTGGACTTGGAGCAATCATAGCTGCTAAAGATACTTCTGGATGGTCAGAATCTAGCATTAATGTTATTGTAGTTTCTGAGGTAGCATCTATAGCACCTGTTGTTGCTATGGCAGCATCTAGGGCGTTTCCTAGTGTAATTTCGCTAGAAAACTCAGATTCTATTGTGGTTGTTCCTCCTGTTTCTGCCACTTCCTGAATCCCAGCAGTAGCGGTGCTTCCAATATCAAAAAGCGTAACATCACTAGCATGACTCAAACCTACTAAAGGAGAAAAATGAGGATTGCTTGGATAATCTGTTGGGAAATCTGTGCTATTCCAGTTGTAATTTACTGTAATGCTGTAAGTGGCTGTTTGGTTCGTAGCAACGGTTTCGGTTTTATCGTCTTCACATTGAATATTTGCTATGGCACAAATCAAAGCTAAAAAGCTGTATTTTAGTTTTTTCATGAGAATTTTTATTTTATAAATTAACTAATTTTTCTATTCCATGTGTTTTTGTGCTTTGTAGGACGAACGCACTAAAGAACTACTTTCTACGTGTCTAAAACCAAGTTCTTTTCCTATTTTTTCATAGTTTTGGAATTGATCAGGTGTAATAAATGTTTTTACAGGCAGATGTTTTTTAGAGGGTTGTAAGTATTGCCCAATGGTAAGTACATCTAAGCCTACTTTTTTTAAGTCGTGCATGGTTTCGATAACTTCTTCTTGCGTCTCACCTAGTCCGAGCATGATACCACTTTTAGTACGGCGTACGCCTTGTTCTTTTAAATATCGTAATACTTCAAGACTTTGGTCGTATTTTGCTTGAATACGTACTTCACGAGTAAGCCTACGTACGGTTTCCATATTATGCGAAACTACCTCCGGAGCAGCCTCAATAATACGATCAATATTTCTTTTCTTTCCCATAAAATCTGGGATGAGTGTTTCTAAGGTAGTCTCTGGGTTAAGTCTTCGGATAGCATCAATGGTTTCTGCCCAAATAATAGATCCTCCATCAGCAAGATCATCTCTATCTACAGAAGTAATTACAGCGTGTTTAATTTTCATTAAATGAATCGAACGTGCTACTTTTTCTGGCTCTGACCAATCTACTGTTTCTGGACGACCCGTTTTAACGCCACAAAACCCGCAAGAACGGGTACAGGTATTTCCAAGAATCATAAAAGTAGCTGTTCCCTCAGACCAGCATTCGCCCATATTAGGACAACTCCCCGAAGTACAAATGGTATTCAGTTTATACTTATCTACTACACCACGAAGTTCTTTATATTTTTTACCCGTTGGAAGTTTTACACGAAGCCACTTAGGTTTACTTTTCGTGGTAGTTGCATCTATGGATGTTAATGTGGAAGTTGCTTGAGATTGTGCCATGAATAAAAAATATTTAAGATACCAATTAAGAGCGTGTTTAAGAGTGTGTATAAAGACACTACTTCTTGTAATCCAAAATTTTAAGAACTTGGTTCACTTTAAAAAGATTTATATACCTCTAAATATACTCATCATTTAAAACTAAACAAAAAACAGTAAACTTTTAAACTACAGTTTGTATTCCCTTTAAACAAGCTCTAAACACTAATACAAAGATAAGAAATGAAGTGATTTAAACTTTTTTT
>WTKB01000004.1 GCA_011524575.1 Aquimarina sp. | reverse complement strand
AAGAAATAGACTACACAAGTTTAGTCTATTTGACTATTGTAATTAGATATAAATAATAATATATCGTTCTCTTTTATTACTTCATTATTATCAGGGTTTTTGATAAGACTATCGCCACGATGAATTGCAATAAGAATATTGTTATACTTTGCTTTTTGAGTAATATATGCTTCGTTAAATTTTTGATTTACTAAAGCGTTTTCTTTTGTGATTTTCTTCTGATGTATGTCTAGGTTATCTTGACTATTTGAGGTAGTAATTAAGTCATCAGTAAGTAATGCTACAGAAGGTTCAAAAATATAACTTGCAACAAATTTTGAAATCACTTCGGATTTAGGAATAATGTATTTAATACCTATAAATTGAAAAGATTCTTTAAGTTCTATATTATCTATAGTAACCACACAATTAATATTAGGGAAGTGTTTTTTTAAGCTAATACAATAAACTAAAACTTCATTGTCATTTTCAAAATTTATATAAGTTCTTTTAGATTTAGTGATATTAATTTTATTAAGGTTTTGGAAATCCGTGAAATCGCTTAAAATAACAAAACATTTTTTAGTTTTAAACTGTTGCCTAATAGCTTCTATTTTTGATTGATCATCAACCATTATACATATTTGCTCTCCTGAATTGATAAGTTGTGATACTACTTTTTTAGAAAAATCATTCCAACCAATAATTACACAATGATTTTCCATATCTGTTCCCAAATGTCCCATTTCTTTTTTATGTAAAAAGTTTTTAAATTTTTGATTTAATTCTGTGATTAGGTAACTTAAAATTCCTAGGCTTCCAATCACAAAAACAAATCCTATAAGTCGCCCCCAAAAACTTACAGGATAAAAGTCACCATACCCAACTGTTGTTAAAGTTACTAGTGAGTACCAATAAGCATCAGCAATATTATTAATGTTAGCATTCGCTTTGTTTAATTCAGCAATGTAGATAAAATAAACACAGAGGTTATAGGTAATAACACCTATTATGAACAAAGTAACTCTAAATTTTTTGTACATTGTCTTTTACTATTTCATTAAACAAATCAAGCTTTTCTTTGTTACAACTACTAAGCTCAATATAAGTTTTATTACTTTCTGGGAATGTGTGAATTGCTAAATGACTTTCGGCTAGTAACCAAAAACACGTATAACCCTTTTCAGGGAAATGATACTCGTTAAAAAGCAAAATGTTAAATTTCACTTTAGTTAACTTGTCTTGAAAAAAATCCCTTAAGAATTTTGGATTACACTCACTAATCCAAAATTTAAGATTATAGATTTTAGCCTCAACATTTACATAGTTTTCATTCATAATTCTTAATATAGATCCCAATTACCTTTTAGATAATATTGATATAATACAGGGTCGTGAATTTTATTTACTCTTATTTCATTTGACGAATCTGTAAAGTAATCCTCTTTTCCAAAAGAGGTTAGTAACTGCATTGCTTCATGGTTAATCCATTTGGTAGGAGCCTTAAAATTTAAGTTTTTTAGTTGTTGTTTTAATTCTTTGCTTGTAATTTTTTTAGCCCCAATAGTCCAACCCCATTGTCCCATTGTGATAATTTGATTATGCATTTGAACGGTGTTAAATTTTGCAGACTTTAATGTTTTATCAATACATTTAAATGCTTTTGTTGCAAAATAAGGACTTCCTGATTGTGTAATTACAAGTCCATTTGGTCGTAATTTTCTATAACAATGAGTGTAAAATTCATGAGAATATAAACGCCCTAGTTCAACATTTCTTGGGTCTGGTAAATCTATAATAATAACATCATAGAAATCAGATGTGTTTTGTTCAATAAAGTGGAAACCATCCTCATTATAAATAGTAAGTTTATTACTATGCATAGCCCCTTCGTTTATGTTTATAAGGATAGGGTTTTCTTTGCCAAGATTTGTCATACTTGGGTCTAAGTCTACTAAATCTATTTTTTTTACGCTATCATATTTTAAGATTTCTCGAACAGCACACCCATCACCACCTCCTAACACTAAGATGTTTTCAGGGTGATGTGCTAATTGCATAATAGGATGGACTAATGGTTCATGATACATTTTTTCATCTATAGAACAAAATTGTAGATTTCCATTTAAGTATAGCCAATGTTCATCTTTCCATTCGGTAAGTACAATTTTTTGATATTTAGTTTGTTCTGAGAAGACTATTTTATCTTGGTATTTATTTTGCTCCCCCCACTGTATAACAGAATTTGTATTAACTATACCAAAAATTAAAATTAATAGGATAAAACTTAGTAAAATGCTTAAAGACTTTAGTTGACCGTTTTCAATAAGCTTGTCTTTAAATTTAAGTAATACTAAACAGGCTACTAAAAAGTTTATTAAACCTAAGACAAAAGGAGTATAAGATAAGCCTAATACTGGTAGCCCAATAAAAGCAAAGAAAACCCCACCCAGTAAGCTTCCATAATAGTCTTTTTCTAGAATAGAAGAAATGTTTGTTTTTAAATCATCATATTCATTATTTATTCGAATTACTAAAGGAATTTCTAATCCAATTAAAAGACCTACAAGCATACTTAGAGTGTATATTAGTAGGTTGTAACTGGACGAAAAAGCGGCTATAGTGTAAACTAAAATTGAGGAAAAAGCAACCACCAGAGATAAACTGATTTCAAGAAAAAGGAAGTTACGGATTAAGTTTTTATTAATTAATTTACTTAATCTACTACCTAGTCCCATACAAAATAGCATTAAGGAAACAATCATAGTCCATTGAAATATGGAGTTTCCTATAAAGTAAGTGGCTAATGTTGATAAAACATATTCTGCAACTATCCCAGCAAATCCTGTTGCAAATATGGCTGCTTTTAAAACAAATGATTTGTTTTTTAAAAAGTGCATATAATTAAAATTGAAGCTCCTATATATGAAAATGCCTCAATTAATCCAGCTCCTATATTTGGAACTTCTTGATTGCATATTTCGTCATTTAAATCTCTTCCAATGATTAAAATTTTATCCGAAAACCACCTGATTAAAGGTAAAATTAGGATGCCAATTATACCATAAATCAAAATATTTAAAATGGTTTCGATCCAGTTTTCAAAAGGATCTATAAGTGCGTTCATTAAAATAGTACAAATAGCGACAATAGCACCTGCAAATGCTGTTCCCGCAGCAACATTATCTTTTTCAATTTCATGATGAATATCATAGCCTAACCACTTGATGAAAATTTTGCAAGAGACAACCATAACTATATTCCCTAATAACCAATATATTATACAAGTAAATATTCCTTCAATGATAGTGTTAGATTCACCACTGATTGCGCCAAAAAGGATGAAGCTATTTCCTATATAAATAGCAGCTTCTATCATACCCGTTCCAGCATTTTTGTCTTCAATAATTTCCTTTTTAATATCAAATTTATTTAATATAAATTTATTGTTAATCAATATTGAAATTTGTAATAGTAACATTCCTAAAACACTAAAAGTAAAAATGTTAATCGTATCACTTAAAATGCCATGTGAATCTCCAATTAATGCCCCTATTATAATCATAATTAAAGAAGCAAAGTATCCCACGTAAGATATTATAAATGCAAGATTATCTTTTTCTACTACTTCATGATTTATATTAATTGAAGAGTTAGTTAGTTTAAATAAAAATTTACCAACAATAAAAATTAGTATAGACAGGGTTAAATAAAACATACTTAACCCTAGTTCCTGAATGTCAAAATAATTAATTAAGCTTTCCATAATTTTAAGTTTATTTTCCAAATCCACCACTGGTTGATCTAGAAGAATAACCGCTGCTATAACGGTTAGTATTGCGATAGGTTTTAGAGTAACTTTTCCTTGAGGTATATCCGCGAGATTTTAATGCTGAAGAACTTTTTTGAACTCTTCTGTTTACGATATTTTTAAATGCTGAAGATTTTTTATCCCATTTAGTACTTCCGTTATTCCTAGTTTTGCTATAGAAACTTCCTCCAGAGTTCGTATAATCGTTTCCTGAGTGTCTGTAATCTTTTTTTCCATAATAATGTCCGTGATAATCATAATATACAGTTCTCGGGTATCCATAGTAACCACCATATCCATAACTTGGGCCAAAGAATATATCGCTCATAAATCTATATCGACCATAAAAACTCCAAAACGAAGATCCATTACTATGTGTTTTCCATTCTCCATACCTAGGATTTCCTACATAATTATTTGCACCAGCGGGAGCAGTGTTTTTTTCAAGTACTCCGTCTTTTCGACTAACAATAGTCATCCCTAAATCATTAATATGATCTTCAAAAACTATAGGAGATACCTCTTTCCAATCAGTATCATCAATTTTTACTTCCCTTACATTATCGAGTGTGTCATTAAGAGCCTCTTTACTTAAATTTCTTTTGTAGCGTTGAACTATGATTTTGTATTTATGATAATATTTATCAGTATCCTCTTTATAGTCCATATCGGCCAAAATCACTGAATAATTATTATAGTTAATGTATTCAGTAATGATCTTATCAATTGGTGATTTTACAAATTTGACTTTTTGTTCTTCTTCTCCACATGAAGTGAATAATAGTAAAATAAGTCCTATAAAAGTTAAGTTTAATTTTATATTCATTCTAATTGTTTGAATTTGGGAGAATATTATCGATTTCAAATCCTTTTAGTTTTTTACCAAAATAAACTTCAATATCATTTTCATCCCATTGTTCTATAGTTAATAAGGTTTGATCGTCTGATTCATATTCAAAAGAAATTAATTCTTCCCAATCATTATTTTTTACATCCCTGTAATATCCAGGATTTTCTTCTTCAAGTTCAAAAGTTTGATTGTTGAAAATTATTGTCTCTGGAGGTTTTATATATGTTTTTATGTGGTTTCTTGTACCACGGTCTAAGTCTTTAAATTTAATTTTTTCAAAAATAGTAATTTCAAGATCGTCTTCCTCTTCGATATGGAGGTATCTAGTTTTCCCTTTTGAAATAATTTTAAATTCTCTAGAAAAATAGTTTTTACCCCAATCATATTCGCACATTTGTGTAACAGTCCAAGTTTCTAAATCGTAATCAAATAAATAACCATTTTCAATATCAGTTATTTTGATATCAGTTGGGTCATAATGGGTTTCATCTGGTTTACTTTTAAATATTTTATCAAAAATTCTTTTCATATTCTTTTATTTCAATCCGTGTTTTAATACTTCTTGTATTCCCTGAAGGTTTTCGCTAAACTGCATCATTTGTGCTAAAACTAAACTCATTTGATTAGCATCTCCAAAGCCTTTTAATTTATTGTTTTTTGCAAAAGTAGTTTTAATTGCTTGCCATCTTTCTTTTTCCTGTGTACTAAGAATTCCTGTTAGCTCTTTAAACTTTAAAAGGTTTGCTTCCGCAGAAGTAGTAAGAGTTTGAGATTCATTTTCATAATGAGATAAAACCAAACTTTGTAATTCTTGTTCATTCATTACAGGTACTACTTTTGCAACTAACTTATTCATGTCACGGTACGAACCTTGAAGTTTAAATGAAGGTTCAGTTCTATACTGATCTTCCATGGCCGCCGATTTAATATACGTTTCGTTTACTTTTAAAACACTGTCTCTAATTATCAATACTTTTTCTAATACTGATTTGTACTCCGATAGTTCTTGGTTAGTATGGTTGCCTTTTAAGTTTAAGCTTTCATTATTCCCATTCTCTATTCCTTCAATAATAGTGTATAAGTCGTCAAAGTTTTTACTACTTAATTGCTGTAAAATAGGGTTTGAAGTTAAAGCATTTTCAATAAGACTTAATTTAAACAAATGTGCACTATCTCCAATAATGTCTCCTAAATTATAAATGTCAGCACGGTTAGATAGCATGTCAGGAATTTGAAATTTATCTCCGCTTTCAGTATATGGATTTCCCGCCATAATTACACAGAATTTTTTACTGCGTAAATCATAGGTTTTAGGTTTTCCTTCATATACTCCTTCAATACGACGTGTTCCATCGGCTAAAGAAATAAATTTTTGTAAAAACTCAGGGTTACAATGTTGAATATCATCTAAGTATAACATCACATTATTACCCATTTCAAAAGCTAAGTTTAACTTTTTAAGTTCCTCTTTAGCTGCTGAATTGTTAGCAGCTTCAGGATCTACCGATGTAACTTCGTGACCAATAGCTGGACCGTTTATTTTCATAAATACCAAACCTAAGCGATTAGCCATATACTCCATTAAGGTGGTTTTTCCGTAACCTGGTGGAGAAATTAGTAATAACATTCCCATACGGTCGGTACGTTTATTAGCTCCAACAGTTCCAATTTGCTTAGCCAAATTATCCCCAAATAACGGTAAATAGACCTGGTCAATTAATTTGTTACGTACAAATGATGAAAGTACATTTGGTTTAAATTCATCTAGTTTAACTTTTTTCTTTAAGGTTTCGGTAACCTCATGTTTTGCCTTGGTATAGGCTTCAAAATTAGGAACATCTTCTTGGGAAAACTTTGCTAATTTTTGTGTGAAATTATGATAATTGAAATCAAATTTTCCATTGTTTATACTAGGGTGTACACTCTTTAAATTTTCTATTTTTTGGTTTGGTGACACATGTTTTACTTCTGCGAAAGCATTACCAAATAGAATAAGACTTACTAACTCTAAGTCATAATTTATAAATACTGGTTTTTCCTGTAATAAAAAAGCTGTTACCCATTGTAATATCTCTTTGACTTGCTCAGGAGTGTTCTCTTGCTGAACTAAATTTTTAAAATGTGCTTTTACCTTTGATTTTTTTAGATTTTTTTCAAATGCCTCTTTTAATTCAAGGGTAGTTTGAGCTACATCAAAAGTTTTCGATGAGGTAAATACTTCAAAAATATATTCTGCAACAGCAATAAAAAAACTTTCAGTTTCATTATGTTTTAAACCAAAAGTACTTTGTTTTATTTCCTGAGATAACTCCGTGAGTGTTGATTTAAAATTTTCCTTATTGGGGAAAATAGACAGAATTTCTTTACAGTTGGTTAAATTTTTACCCCATTTTGTTTGTTGTTCTATGGATAAACTAAACCAAGATAATTGTGCCCATCCACGAATTTGAGGTGGGGTGGTTAATTGTCCAAGGTTATGATGTGTTTTTAGTAATACGTTTAAAATACTAAGGGCATCACGATCATGAACTCCTTTTACATATCCACTAGCATAACTCTTACTGGTTGTGTTTTTGACATGATTTTCTAATGCCTCCGCAGAAATAAACTTCCCGTTTTTATCAAGAATCTGTTGGGTTGCTTCAAGTTCTTTAAAAATGCAATAAGCTAAATAAAAGCTACGTGCAACTTCTTTGTTTTCTGATATGTACTCTTGATTCCAATATTTTTTAGATGCTAACAATACCTCATTTTCAATGGGCTTAAAAAAATCAGTTCCTGTTAAATGGTATTGTAATTCCTCATTTTTGTATAAAATACTAAGGTCTAAGGCTTGTTGGTTTACGCCAAACTTATGCTTACCAAGCTTAATAATGTTTTCACCATCTTCATAAAGATCTTGTTGGTCTCTTAATTTTCGTAAAGCATCTTCTTTGGCTACTTTAAGTGCTGTTTCAATATTTTCAGCTTTACCAATATCATCAAGGCTTTTTAAATCAGTAACAATATCACGGAGTTTCGAAATCATTAAGTCACCAGCAAAATAACCGTTGATGTCATTAACATTACTAAAGCTTAAGGCTTTTTTACCTACCCCTTTTAAAATTCGTTTTGCAGCATTTTCAAGAGCAATAGCCTTTTTGTTTCTAGCTTCAAGTAAGCTATTTTTTCGGGATTCAAAGGCGTTGTAAACTTCTTCACGTTTTTCTAAAATTTGAGTTACGTAATCATCAAAATCGGCAAATTTTCCTTCTAAATCTTCAAGTTGAATGGCAACTTTGTTTAATAGCTCATCTGTTTTTTCAGGTGTGTTAGCAATATCCAAATAATTGATGATACTTTGATCCACCAGTTTTAGTTGAGCTACAAATTCAGCTTGCGCTTCTTCTTTACCTAAATTTGAAATCCTATTTTTTACATCGGCTTTTAGTTCATTTAATGATGAAAAAATGAATGAAATTCGATCAATAATTTGAGTGGTATGCGACGTATCTTCAATTTCTAGGTTCGAAACAATATCTATTAAAAGCTCTAAATCTGTTCCAATTTGTTGGATTTCTTTTTCAAGTTTTTTGGCATCAATAACCTTTTTAATTGAAACTAGTCGTTGCTTTTTTTCAGTTACTCGCTCTATGTAAGGTGCAAGTGCTTTGTCGTTTAATAAGAATTGTACACATTGATTAGAAATTTTGTCGGTATACTCAACAATTTCCGATTCTAAGTCATTTATAAATTGTGGCTCTATATAACGTACCTCATTCAAACTAATTACTTGACCACGTAAACTTCTTAATTGTGATAGCTTGTCTACAAAATCATCAATACTTTTAAAAGAACTACTTTTTATTTTATTAAAAAGTGTTTGTGCAAGCTTATCTGTTTCAGAGGTTGTGTTTTGTGCTGTTTTTTTAAGTTGTACTACTTTTTCAAATTCATCAATAGCAGCATTTGCAGCCTGATTAATTTCATTAATAGGTTCGTCGATACGTTGAGTTTCTTTTTCAGAAATCCAGTAATAACTATTTAAAATATCCGAAGAAAACTTAGCAATATCATCATACAAACCATTATAGCTGTCTTCTTTATTTAATAACGTAATTAAGCCTTGACATTCCGACATAGCCTTTACAATGTCTTTGTTTCCAATTTTATAAATTAAAGTATCGGTATATGCACTAGGAATTTCTTCTCCTTTAATAAATGGCGTTTGCCATACTTGTATTACATGATGTTTGGTTTGTTCATTCTCACTTTTAAAATAACATAAAGCACCGTTGGCTAATAGTGTGTATCCATTACAAATAATTGGTGTTTTTACCTCTTGAGAAATCACATTGTAGCTCATCAATACAAAAAGACCTTGTTCACTTTCGTAGAAAACATAAAGGAAGTCTTCACCATTTGGAGAGCTTACTTTCTTTTTAAATTGAACGTTTTGTAAGCCTAAGTCATATTTTTTAAAGAAACCAGATTGTAGGTAATATCCATCTGAAAACAAAATTCCTTGCTCCTCGGGTAACTGTATACATGCATTTCCAATACTTTCTATTTTTTTAACCTCTCTAATTTTATGGTTGTATACAAAGTATCTAGAAGTTTCTTGAAAAGGTTTAATCTCGATAGCAATTAAATTGCCTAATTCGGCAAAACGATATTGTCCATCATCTAAGGTTTGATCTTTGTGGATAACAGGTTCATTAAAGATGCCTAAACCATCATCTGTATTATCTTCAATTTTAATGGTTAAATCACCGCCAACAGTTTCTACAAATACTTTATCCAAAATAGAAACATGAGGATGTGTTCCGTAGCGTTGATCATCGCGACCTAATTCCTGCCATAAAAAATCATGTTGGTCAGGAAATTTGAACTCGTGTTCACTTCTGTTATCAATATACTCTAAACCATCATCTGTAATTAACCACTTAAATGTTTTAATGTCGGTGATGCTATCACTTAACTGAAATACTAAATGTAGATAGTTTCCTATTATTGCAAATTTTGCAAAAATCGTATTACGATAATATTTATAAAGATTTGAGAAATCATTTTTAAATGTTTCATTTTCAAAAATACTTAGGTCTTGCGGCTTAAATTGACCTTCTTCATATTTATATACACTAAAAACATCAGTGAGCTTAATTTCAGTTCGTAAACCAAAATGTACATTATAACCAAAAACACACAACTCATTAATTGTAACAATATCACGAGCAGTACAACTGTTTTCAGTGTTTATTCGATTGTTGGCTATTAGTTTTGTTTCAACACTTCCATAAACTTCTTTACGCGCATTATTTAAATTTTGTAATCGGTTTAAAAGTTCTGTTTGATGTTTTTTAAGCCTACTTTGAATAATTTCATAAGTTCCGGATTCAAGCTGAGTAGTATTAGGTTCCATTAAGTAATTTTTGAAGTGAGTTTTTAAATAATCCAATGAATGTGATTAATCCAGTTGTTAACTTTTAATGTGGTTTTTAAAAATTAGTTTTTTCTTTCTCTCGTGGATTCCAGTATTAAGTTTTTTAAATGGGAACATGGATGCTAATAATTTTAAAAAATTTTATTTTATCAATATTATCGTATGTATTATTAAACCTTTAAATAAAATCTACTGTTTTGAGAGTATTTTTAATCCGGTAAGTGTCATATTTTAAATTAATTAATACTGGAGAAAAAGTAAACTAAATTTACTTTTTTAGTAAGACCAATGTTTCTTTTTGTCCAGACCTACTCATAGTAAAACTTAGTGAGTCACTTGTAAGTTTATTAATTTCAACACCAATTTTCATTTTTCCAGTAGGAGTACAGATTAATTGATTACCTATGATTTCATAATTACCCTCTTGTTTTAAATTGCCAATTTTAGAAGTGTATGTTTGATTTTTTTCAAAAGTAAATACAACATTGTTATTACATTTGTTTTTGTTTGATTCTTCAATAGTCCAACTTCCGCATTCCCAAGTACCTTTTATAAGCTTATATTTTTCAGAGCTACAACTAAAGAGTGTTAACCCAATTAAGCTGATTATTAATATTGATAATTTTTTCATAGTTATTTTATTGATTGAATAACCAAGCACCCTCATTACAAGAATGCTCGGTTTAATTTTTTTAAAAGTTTAATTCAACTTTTGATTTTCAATGCCTAGGCCTTTTGCTAAGTTGGCTAAGTTCGAGAATAAGATATTCTCTTCGCTATTGCTTGTTTTAGACTTTAAATCATGTAATAAGTTTGCAATAGATAGGTTTTTTAGATCTTCGCTAGATATACCATATTTCGTAGCAAAGTCCTTTACTTTCTCAAGTAAATTTCCTTTAATATCATCACTACCTAAAATAGCATTCTTAACATCGGTAACTGTATTGGAATGTTGTACCAAACGATCATAACCTTTGGCTTTAGTTACTTGACCAATGATTTGATCAAAGAACATCGTTTCACCACCTACAATATCAATATTAGCAGCCTTTAATGCTTCGGCAATTACTTGAGCTTGAGCATCGGCAATTTCTTTTTGAATATTGATTTCAGCTAATTCTACTTGTAATTCTTTTTCTAAACGTAATTTGAACTCTTCATGTTCTTTACCTACACCATCTAATTTCTTCATTGCTGCTGCCTTCTCTTCTAATCCAGCTGCTTCAGCTAAAGCTTTCTCTTTATCTCCTTGTGCTTGAGCCAATGCCTTTTCTTTGATTACTTCTGCTTCAGCAATTCCTTGTTCTTTAGTAGCTTCTGCTTTAGCTAAAATACCAGCAGCTTCTGCTTTAGCTTTCTTCTCTATAACAACAGCTTCTACGATACCTTCACGTTCACTAGCCTCAGCTTTAGCATGCATTACTTGAGCTTCAGACATACCAATGGTAGCTTCTTCTTTAGCTGTAGCTTCCGCTAAAGTTTTACGAGCCTCAGCTTCTTTTTCACTAGCTTCTTTTTGAGCTTGAGCTTCAATATTTATTTCCTCAGCTTTTTGTTTTGCAGCTTCTTTTTTAGCTTCTGCTTCTTTAACCGTTTTAATTAAGTTTTCCTCAGCATTTGCTTCAGCAATAGTAATTTTTACTTGTTTTTCACGATCTGCAGTTTTGAAAGCTTCAATATCCTTGGTGTTTTCTTGTTCTTCAACTACACCTTTTTCAAGCATTACACGGTCACGAATAATATCTTGTATATTTTTCTTTTCAACTTCTACTACCTTGTCTTTTTCAATTTGCGCTAAGGTTACAATACGCTCACGTTCTGTAGCTTCTAACATGCGGTCTTTCTCAACACGTTCTGTTTCTACAGCATCGGTACGTTGTTTACTTTTAGCAGCCACAATAATTTGACGCTCCATGTTTTCTTCAGCAACTTTAACACGCTCCTCTGTGTCAATTCGAGCAGCTTCTGCTTTTAAACGTTCTTCTTCAGAAACTTTTAAGATTTCAGCTTCTTCACGAGCTTTAATATTGGCAATTTCACGTTTTTGTTGCTCTTCTTTTTCAGCTAATTGTTTGTCTAATTCTAAAATTGCCTCACGAGCTTCTACATCTTGTTTACGAATTACTTTTTCCTCGTCACGTTTAATTAAGTTGGATTTTACATTTTGAGCAGCTGTTAGTTCAGTAATTTTTTTAATTCCTTCAGAGTCTAAAATGTTATCTGCTTTGAGGTAATTTACAGGTGTTTGCTCTAAATAATCAATAGCACAATCTTCAAGAGTGTATCCGTTTAAATCTCGGCCAATTTCATTAATGATTTCATCACGGAACTCACTACGTGATTCATAAAGCTGAACAAATTCAAACTTTTTACCTACTGTTTTTAAAGCTTCAGAGAACTTTGCTTCAAATAATTCTTCTAATGTTTCTATGTGTGATGCACGTTCACAACCAATAGTTTGAGCTACCTCGATAATTGCCTCTTTAGATTTGTTCACTCGAACAAAGAAGGCTACTTTGATATCGGCTCTCATATTATCTTTACAAATTAAACCATCGGTTTGCATTCTTTGGATCTCAATTTTTTTCACCGAGATGTCCATAATTTCTACTTTATGTAATACTGGGATTACATACATTCCTTTATCAAAAGCTACTGCAGTACCACCAAAACCTGTTTTTACTAAGGCCTCACCTTGAGGAATTTTTTTGTAGAACAAAGCAATTATGATAAAGAATATTAAAAATATTCCAGCAATTCCTCCTACAATAAGGATAGCCCATTGTAATGGGTCAATTAAGTTTAAGAATAATAAGTTTGTACTCATGTGTTTATATTTAATTAAGTTTTATGTAATAAAATTTTTTGTCTATTGACTCTTTAATTATAAGTATTTTATCTCCTGATTTAATGCTACTACCATCTAATGATTTAGCATATACATTGATAGGATCATTTTCTACAAATAGTTTAATGCTACCTAATTTGTCATTAGAAATATTAGATAATGAAGTTCCAACACGTCCTATTAAATCTATGTTGTCTACACCTTTTCTGTCTAGCTTTTGAAAAAAGTTTTTAAAAGGTGTTGTAAATATTTTATTGATAATTAAAGCAGGTATGATTGCTGCTAAAAAAATGAAAAAACCTAAGCTATTATTAAAACTATTTGTGTAGTAGGTTCCTATTAGTGTAATAATCCACCAAAAGAATATCCACGAAGTAAACGTAAATAAAAATGGCAGTTCCGAAAAATTAAAATAAATAAGGAACACTTGCCACCATTTTAGTTTTTGAGGTCGCTTACTAACTATAGCTTTATTTTTAATTTCAGCATTAGCTAAATCCTCAAATTCAAGATCAGCATCACCTATTCCTAAGTCCGTATCAGTATCAATATCCATATCCGTATCTATATCAAAGTCTAGATCAAAATCTAAATCTAATCCAGATAACATGGTTAAAATTCGGTAAACTGATAAAATAATAATCAGTATAGTTAAGGGTAGGTTAACACCAGAAAAAGCTAAGTCAGTTAAGGTCATTTTTT
>WTKB01000372.1 GCA_011524575.1 Aquimarina sp. | reverse complement strand
GTTCTTACACCCTAAAATAATTGATTTCTGATCCAAAAGTTTGTTTCTCTGATAAAATAACTATTCGTTTTTAAAGTTACTGTAATAAATCACATGCTTTATATGTTTTTAAATAAGCTCTTACTTCGTACACTATCTTTAAAAACGAACTGATACTTATTAAACGAAGGTGATAAAATATTGTTACAAAAAAAGCCAAATTTTAGTACTAAAATTTGGCTTTTTTTGTAACAATATTTTAGAGCTTGTTTAAACAAACTCTAAATACAAACTATTATTCCTCTACTAATAAATTTAAATCAACATTGATGTTGTCTTCTACAGCTCTAGAATACGGACACATTTCATGAGCTTCATTTATAAGTTGTTCTCCCGTTTGTGAGGATATTCCTGGAATATATACATCTAAGATTACAGCAATTTCAAACTTACCCTCATTGGTTCTCCCAAGAGTAACTTCTGCTGTAACATTAAAATTACTTATATCTATACCATTTTTCTCTGCCATAAATTCTAAAGCACTACCAAAGCATGCTGAGTATCCCATTGCAAATAATTGCTCTGGGTTTAATCCTTTTTGGTCACCAGAACCGCCTAATTCTCTTGGAACTACTAATTGAGTAGAAAAAGAACCATCTCCCAACTCTGAAAACCCTGCTCTACCATTAGAACTCGTTGCTGATGTTGTATATAATGCATCCATAATCAAAAAATATATCTTGTTTATACGATTTTTAGTATTTGAAATGATTTAAACTTTTTTGATTAAATTAAAAATGGCATTTTGGATGCCCATTGAAAAAAGTTTAAATCACTTCTTTATTATTCTACATAACGCTCCATCTCTCTATCATAAAAGTCTGTTGCTTGTTGCAACATATTTTGAGATTCCTCTAAAAGCTCTTTTTCTTCAGAGACTTCAAATTCTTCAAGCCACTCTATTTCATCATCCTTTAAATTAAGAATACATCTTGGAAATTCAGTGTGAATAATAAAGATGTCATCAGGATAATCGGTATTGTCGCCTAATAGAAATTTAGGAAATTCCATATTGTAGTTTTATAATTTAATTGTAAAAGTACAAGATTACGACTTTTTATAAAAAAAATTACAAGTTATTTTTAATAAGCTTATTTAGAGCTTGTTTAAAGGCACTAAACTTTCTACCAAGTAGAAAGGAAAATAAATTGATTTCCTTAGATCGATTTAAAAAAAATAATTTAATATGTTACTTTTAAGGCAATTACGTTAAAATTCATACAGTATAAAAAAACTATGCAAACCTACATTCCACGACTTAAAGATACCGTACTAGATCTTATACGCTGCCTTTCGTTACCCGATCCTCAAAATCCAGAAAGTTTTGTACTAGATAAAATTCCTTCTTTTGAAGACCGTGAAGCCGTTTTTTTTGAATTAAATCGTTTTATGGATCATCTTTATTATGACCAAGATACCCAACAGATAGCTCTTGATAATACCGAGGGTAAAGAATACTCCAAAGAATTTATGGAATGTATCCATTTATTTAATGTATTGATAAATAAATTTATAAGTGTAAATGATTTAGATATTTGCGATTACAAACCATCTGAAAACCTTACTGAAGAAGAAAATGAAACCATTAGTCAAAACTTTAAATCTTTATGTGAGACTATAAAAAATGAGCTTATTAAACCAATCTTTAAAAACAATTACCAGATAGCACATCAATTTGAAGTACTTACTACAGAACCCGAAGATCTAGTAACTTACGATAGTCGCATGCCTTTTTCAGAAGAAATGAAAGACCAAAATTCATTACTTGAACGTACCTTTAACAAAATTGGGTTATTTTTTAAAGCTAGAAAAGCACGTCGTAAACCGAGAAATACTAGAAAAGTTAGAGAGCATCAGTTACATGTTCTTGATGCACACGGAAAAAGAAACTCAAGACTAACAGAAGACCACGATATTGATGTAGAACTAGAAGGTGGTGATATTGTTCTAGCCTCATGTCAACAAAATACAAATAAAGCACAATCTCTACTTTCAGAACTCTCAAAGCCAACGGCAACCCATAGTTCTGGAGTGATACACACACAATATGCAGAAAGAAACTATGTTTTAAGAGGACCTACTGGAGCATTAATTACTAGTGAAACAAGATACCATAACTACAGTCCTCAACGACCTAATCCTTTTGTAAGAACAACCTTAGAAAGAACCAATCAAGACTTTAAAAATCGGAGTTATACAACAAACACTGGTCAAAGATTCCGTTTAGAACGCTCAAATAGTGGACAAAGATTATATCTAGGAACTGAAGAAAATTACTTTACAAATCGTTTTAAAATACTAGCTAAAGCACATGAAAAAAACATGGCTTTATTTAAAAAAGATAGTGAAACTCCCCATGTTTTTGAATGTAATATTAACTTCCAACGCTTAGAAAATATGAATCTCACTGAAAAAGAAATCTCTTTACTAAATAAATTACTTGCTACTGAAAAAAATTTTAGATGGTTCTATAAAAGAACGAAAGATAAAAAAAGAAATGAATTAAAAATACGCTATATAGTAGTGTTATTAAAAAACTATAGTAAAAAAAGAATGAGTAATGAAGCAGAAATAATTAAAAAAATTGACACATTAAATAAAAATATTGATTTTTTAGAAGATCTCTTAACAACTGTTGCTAATAAAGAAACTCTTTTGAATAGACAATGTAAAGAGAGCTTAGAAAGTATTATTAATTATATCAATTCTAATGCATTCATTCAAAACTGGGCAAATCAAGAATATCCAGAAGACTATGAAAAACCTTCTACTAACTTACTCGTATTTTCTAAGGAACAATTAGATAACATACGCAACGTAGCTACTGTTGAAGATTATCAAAATATAGAAAAACTTCATTTTGCTATCGATAACTTTTTAACAGATACCTATCGAGATAATCCACCACATATCAATAGTTTAATAAGAGATATTCAAAAAGATCTTTCTCAAAAAATGAACCTCATGAGGCAAGGTAAATTAACCCCTAGCCAACAACCTAAAGTATGTAGGTAATTACGGATTATGCCTATTCTTTCTTAAAACACAGGAGTATTTACTATAAATCATTACAAATAAAACACTTACACCAACCACTCGATAAAATATCGTAACTTCGTTAAAAATCAATATATATAACTATGTCAGATTCAAAGAAGACAGAACAATTAGTTCAGAAAGTAAATCAATTAACTCTTGAAATTGATGGAATATGCAAACAGATATATCAACAAGTAGCTAATGAAAGGGAATTTAGTTCTGATAAAAGACAACTTTTAGCTCAACTAAAGAAAGAAGCTGAAAAAGACCCTAAAGTAAGAGAATTATACAATAAATGCTTACGTATTGAAAAAGACTATCTTAGAAGAGTAAAACTTAATACAATGCACAACCCTGTTTTTAGGGGGTTATTATGGATAGAGACAGCGAACAACCTTAATGAAGCTGAAAAACTAAGTGCTGAAATAATGACATATGCTAAGAAAAATCCTGCTAGATATGGAAACTGCAATAAACTATTAGGACTTATTTATAAAGAACACAATAATATTTTAAAACAATACAAACTAGCAAAGACTTACAAAAAAAAGCAAAAGGAATTAAAACAACTAAAAGAAAAACTACAAAAAACAGAAACTAAAAGAAAAGGAACTCGCTCTACTATGCGTCTATAATAAGCTATTAATAGAATAGGCATTAGAGCTTGTTTAAACTCACTACTTCCTGTAATCCAAAAATTTTAAGAACTTGGATCACTTTAAAAGGACTTACATATCTCGATATGTGCGTCATTTAAAAGTAAACCAAAACCTTAAACTTTTGAATTACAGTTCGTATTCAGTTTAAACAAGCTCTTACATTATGAGACTATCCCAAAGATTAGTATGATGACTGTTCCTCTTTGAAATTACTGTAATACATTATTTCTGTTTTAGTGTAGTACTGCTTTATTAGTGTTTAAAACTTGCCTTCAGAGCTTGTTTAAACCAAATACAAAACATTAAAACCTGTAATTCAAAGACTATAAATACACTTTAACTATAAAACTAACAATAATCTCTTTAATAACCTTAAATAACTACAAATAAATAAATTAAATTTTAAAATAAATAAACTATTATATTTGGTAACAACACAATATAATCTAAAATTAAAATTTATATCAAAACCAGATAATGATACATCAAAAATAATTGATCACATAAACAATTCTGGAAATAAGAAGTTAATAGATAGTCTAATAACCATTTCCAAAAACCCTGCACAAGCAAAAGTACTGCTCAGTAAGATGCAGGCACAGAATTATGATGGAATGAGAGGATCAAAAATTGCTAGTGCTGTTTTTAATTTAGCAAAA
>WTKB01000135.1 GCA_011524575.1 Aquimarina sp. | reverse complement strand
CCAAAACCTTAAACTTTTGAATTACAGTTTGTATTCCCTTTAAACAAGCTCTAAGACAATTCAATCTTCATTTAATAAATCAGGACGTATTTGTTTGGTACGCTGCAAGGCTTTATCCTCTCGCCAAGCTTCTATTTTAGGGAAATTTCCTGAAGTAAGTACCTCTGGAACTTCCCATCCATTATAATTAGAAGGGCGAGTATAAATAGGAGGTGCTAATAAATTATCCTGAAATGAATCTGTGAGTGCACTTGTCTCATCCCCAAGCACTCCTGGAAGTAATCTAATGATACTATCACAAAGTACGGTAGCTGCAAGTTCACCACCAGATAACACAAAATCACCAATAGAAATTTCTTTAGTAATAAAATGCTCTCGTACTCTTTGATCAACTCCTTTGTAATGTCCACAAAGGATAATTATATTCTCACAAAGTGATAAACTATTAGAAGTTTTTTGATTAAGTACAGGTGCATCAGGAGTCATATATATGATTTCATCATAATTTCGTGCTGCCTTTAGTTCAGAAATACATTTATCAATAGGGGCTATCATAAGTACCATCCCTGCACCTCCACCAAAAGGATAGTCATCTATCTGTCTGTAGGTGTTTGTTGTGTAATCTCTTAAATTATGAAAATGTACATCTACTAACTTTTTATCAATAGCTCGTTTTACAATTGAAGTGTTAAAAGGGCTATGCATAAGCTCAGGTACTGCACTAATAATATCTATCCGCATGATTATTGATGATTATAGAATTTATTTCTTAATATTTTACTGCTAATAGATCTTGTTTAAACTAATTACAGGAAGTAATGAGTTTAAACAAGCGCTATTAGCAGATTTTCTAATGTACTTTAAAATCATTAATTTGTCTTAAAGATTCACCAATAGCAAAACTTACTGCATTGGCAATATTATAACTTCTTAAATGATCTGTTTTAGGAATGAGTAAATGATTATTAAAATCTTTTAAAACTTTTTCTTCTAACCCTTTAGACTCCCTCCCAAATACAAGCCAATCTCCTTCTTGGTATTTTGGTACTAAAAAACTTTTAGTCCCTTTACTTGTAAATAAAAACACACGATCCAATGCAGAAACTTGTTTTTTCCAACTTTCATAATCTTTATGTTGCGAACATTTTAAAAAAGGCCAATAATCCAATCCAGAACGTTTTAATTGCTTATCACTGATTTCAAATCCTAAAGGATGAACCAAATGCAAGTGACACCCAGTACCAACACAAAGCCTACCAATATTACCTGTATTATTAGGGATTTCAGGATGGATAAGAACAATATTTAACATAGCTATTTAGATTATTAAGTTTTAATTAGTTGGACTAACTATAGGTTCTAAAAAACTCACTTTATGCAAGGTAAGCCCCGATGCTGGAGCAATATGTGAGAGTTTAATCCCATAGGTTTTGGGTTCAAGAGTTTGTTTGATAAACTCTAAATCAATTTTTCCTTTTCCTATATCAAAAAGCACCCCCATTAACAACCGAATTTGATTCCTTTTAAACCCTGCTCCTTTAAAACGCACTAAATAACTTTCTTCAGGAAAAAAATTAGCCGTATATATTTCATTTTTCTCTAAAGACGCTTCTGTAATTTCTAAAACCGTTTGGGTGTTTTCATTAGCTTTATAGGCATAGGATCTAAAATCATGTGTTCCTACAAAAAGAGCTAACGCTTTTTGCATCATTTCGATATCTAATTTCTCGTGTATTGTCACCATAAATGGTGCGCAAAAAGGATCAAATTTTTGCCCATGTGCAAACAAATACTGATACTCTTTTAACTTAGGAGCTTGTAATAAATTAAAACTTTCAGTAACTTGTTTTATGGATAATGCACGTATATCAGATGGCAAATTAATATTTAAAACTTCTAAAAATGTTGTGAGATCTAAAGGCATTTCTTCTACAAAAATTTCTATAAAAGTTTGTCTTGCGGATACTTTTGCATCTGTTCTACCCACACACAGCGTTTTAAACTTTTGATCTAGCATATATTTCATAGAACGTTCCAACATCCGCTGAACGGTATTTACATCAGGTTGTTTTTGCCAACCATGGTAACGAAACCCCAAATACTGAATTTCTAAAAGATAATAAAATCGTTTTCTAAACATCAAATTCAGTTAATTATTTACGATTTCTTTTTACTAATATTTTAGAAACATCTTCCAATGAGAATCCTTTACATTGTAAAAGAAATAAATAATGAAATAATAAATCTGCACTTTCTTCTAAAAATAAATCATCACGATCTCTCATAGCTTCAATAACCACCTCAACAGCTTCTTCTCCAACTTTCTGAGCTACTTTATGAATACCTTTTTGATATAAAGAACTCACGTAACTTTTTTGGTCTTCTTTGTTTTGAATACGATCACTGATTATATTTTCAAGCTCAGATAAAAAACCAAAAGTACTTGTATTTTCCTCTTGCCAACAAGTATCCGTACCTGTATGACATGTTGGTCCTTTAGGATGTGCTTGGATCAGTAAACTATCATTATCACAATCTTTTTTCAGAGATACCAACTCCAAAAAGTTTCCACTTGTCTCCCCTTTTGTCCATAAACGTTCTTTACTACGGCTATAAAAAGTTACTTTTTTTGAAGACAAGGTCTTTTCAACGGCTTCCTTGTTCATATAACCAAGCATTAATACTTTATGGGTAGTAGCATCTTGAATCACTGCAGGAACTAGCCCTGTACCTTCTTTATTAAAGTCTATGTCTATCATCTTTATATAAGGAAATTATTATTTTTAATACTCTTTTTTACCAACACCAATTCATCTTTGAAGTTATTAGTACACCCATTAATCTTTGAAACCGCTGTAATAAATCCTTTATTTTTCCTTTCTAGATTATCAGAAAAAATGAACCCTAGTAAAGCTAAGCTTGATTTTTCTAATGCGTATAAAGAAGAAATTCTCTAATTTATTTTACTGTAATTTTAAGTAAGAATTGGTAATATAAAACTTTAATAAAGGTTAATTGATGTAAAAAACCATAACAATAGGTTCTCTATTAGAGCTTGTTTAAAGGGAATACAAACTGTAATTCAAAAGTTTAAGGTTTTGATTTACTTTTAAATGATGCACATATCGAGATATGTAAATCCTTTTAAAGTGATCCAAGTTTTTAAAACTTTGGATTACAAGAAGTAGTGCCTTTAAACAAGCTCTTACAAAAAAAACCCAATTTAAGGGTTTTGTAAGCCTTAAATTGGGTTTTTTAATTATTTTTTTGAACAAAAAGTTAAATAATCCTTTTTATTGATTATTAAACTTTCAAATAACTATATTCTGTAAGAAAAAGTCAATTGAGCATAATGGTTTTTTGCATTTGTTGAGAACGTCTCTAAACCAGCAGACTCTTGTGATGCATCTGCTCCACCAGTAGTATAAGTATCAGAACCGATGTTGTTAAAGTTAATCGCATCAGTTAGTCCGTAAGATACTCTTGCATCTATGTTAATTCTATCTGAAAGACGTACACCAAATCCTCCAAGTCCAGAAAACTGAAACTCTTCAGCTGTAGTACCTCTTTCCCATTCTAAAATACCTACACCAACTTGTGGTCCTACAGAAACATAGAAAGAATCTCCTATATAGAAGTTAGCAAGTAACGGAACTTGAATAACATCCATTTTGAAACTATCCTTGTAAGTAGTATGATCGTAACTATCTGTTTCAACGTTATAAGTTGAATAAGAATAGGTATCAAACTCATATTTTTCTCCTTGAGAAGAATATTGAACTTCTGGCTGTAAACTGATATGATCACCTAAAAAGAATTCTCCAAAGAAACCAAAGGTAAAACCTAATCTGTAGCTTTCTTCTTGATTATAGTTAGGTAATTCTGACTGAGGCTCATCTCCAACCATAATATCACTAAATTCAAGGTCACTAAAATTTGCCCCTATTCTAAATCCGTAATGATTGGAGTGTTGTGCAAAAGTATTCATGGATAATGCCATAAATAACACTAAAATACTTGTAAAGTTGATTTTCATATTTGATGTTTTATATTTTCTTTTTTAAAGTATCTAATTTTTGGTAACAAAAATAAGCTATTAAATGATTGATTTAATAGATTAAAAACATTTTTTTAAGTGTAAATATAAAAAAAAAGGATCATAAGGCAATTTTTTACAAAAATTAATAAAGCAAAATAATGAAATTCGTTAAAAATTAATTTTCAACATTAAAAAAAAGCTATTTGATTGAAAAACTTGTACCACTTTTAAAAGAATTTATATCTCTAAATGCATCATTTAAAAGTAAACCAAAACCTTAAACTTTTGAATTACAGTTTGCATTACCTTTTAGAGCTTGTTTAAACTGAATACAAACTGTAATTCAAAAGTTTAAGGTTTT
>WTKB01000327.1 GCA_011524575.1 Aquimarina sp. | reverse complement strand
TAAACAAGCTCTAAGGATTAATAATCTTGATTTGTTGTCCTTCTTTGATACTACGTGCTCCTTCTGAAATCAAAATAGCATTTGCTTTTAAGCCGGTTAAAATTTCTACAAAATCTCCTTGTGTTTTCCCTGTAGTGATGATTTGTTTTTTAGCTATATCTTGTCCTTTTTTGTTTTTAGTAACAAGATAAATGTATTGCTCTCCATTGGCATTTTCAGATATTAGTTGTTGCTCGATTAGTAAAGCTTTTTTATTGGTGTAATCATTGATTTTTAGTCGTGCTGTTAGGTTAGGTTTTAGGATTCTGTCTGTATTTTTTAGAGGAATTTCAATTTCAAAAGTTCGACTACTAGGTTGGATATAATTAGAGGTTTTTTGGATAGTACTTTCTGTAGATTTAGAAAGTACGGGTAAACTTACGTTTACCTTTGTATTTTTTTTAATTGTTTCTAAATATTTCTCGGGTACATTAGCTCGTACATACATATTTTTAAGACTAACAATACGAGCAATCTGGCTCATGCCTGGGCTGACTATTGTTCCTTCTTCGGTAATGATATCATCAATAATTCCACTAAATGGAGCGGTAATTTTAGTCTTTTTCAAGTTAGCTTCCAGTTGAGCTATGGAGTTTTGAATAGATTCGTAGTTTGTTTTGGCTTGTAAATATTGAATTTCACTTCCTATTTGCTGATTCCAAAGGCGTTCTTGACGTTCAAAAGTAGTTTTAGCTAGTGCTTTTTGCACCTCTAATCCTGATAACTGATCTTTAAGACCTCCATCGTTTATTTCTGCAATAAGTTGCCCTTTAGATACCTTTTGTCCTTCTTGAACGTAAATCTTTGATAGATTTCCTGCAAATTCAGGAGTAAGAACTCTGTTGTCTTTTGTTTCTACAGTTCCTTGTAACTCTATGTAATGTTTAAATTCTTGTTGGTTGACTTTTGTTATAGTAACTAAAGGAATTTTTTGGTTAGGAGCTAAGTTTTCAATGGCTTTTGAAAGTAGTGTTATTTGAGCGTCTAGTTCTGATTTTTCAGTTTGAAGTTCTTGTTTTGCTTTACGAATTTGAGTAATATCTTTGGAGGCAATAATTGCTTCAATTAAAGGTTTTTCTTGGGTAGGATTACAACTCCAAAAAGAAAGAATGGTAAGTGCTAAAAAAGGAAAATAGATTTTCATAGTATATAGTAGATAGATCTAGAAAAAAAGAGTCTTATAGGTTTAGTTATTATTACTATTATTGAGTAGTGCTTCGAGTTCTGCCTTTGCATTTACTACTTGTAATTGAGCTTGTAAATAATTGAATTGTGCGGTATATAATTGGTTTTGTGCTTGACGTAGTTCAAAACTAGTGGCAATACCCTCTTTAAACTTTATTTGATTTTTGTTTTCAATACGTTTGGCAAGAGCTAGGTGTTTCTCTAGAATATTTAAATTACTTACAGCATATTCAAAGTCTGATTTAGCTTTTTCATAACCAAGTTGTAGTTGCTCAGAAACTTCTTTAAAAGTAATTTCTGCTTGCTCTAGATTGAGTTTTGCCCTTGTGGTAGCAGCTTTCCGTGCATAGGAACTAAAAATAGGTACTTTTAAAGTGGCTCCAAAGATCGAGGAGGCAAACCATCTTTCATTAAAACTAAGAAACTTAAAGTCATTATTAAATGCTGATGTTCCAAAGTTTACAAACGCACCAAGAGAGGGGAGGGCTTTACTTTTTTCCAGCTTTACCTCTAAACTTCTTTGTTCAAGTAAAATTTCAACTTGTTTAAAATCATTATTCTCCTGAAGTTTGAAATCTTGTAAGTTAACCCCAGAAGAAACACTTTGTGTGCTTATTTCAAGTAAAGTATCCGTGAGTATAATGCTATTTTGTATCGGTATTCCAAGGGATAACTTGAGCATTTTTTTAGAAATTTCTACCAATCTTTTTGCATTGTCAAGTTGATTTTGAAGTTGTAGTTTTGTGAGTTGCAGTTGTTCTAAGCTTTCTTGTTCTGTAAAGCCATTAGCATAAATTTGTTGTGTTTCAGTAATATTTTTGTTTAAAACATCAATGTTTTTTTCTAAAACACTTTGGTTTTCTTTCGCTAGTAATACGCCACCATAACTATTAACAATACCTTTGATGATATTTATTTTTTGTTTTTCTTCTGTGTTTTTAGTGTAATCTATAAAAACAGAGACAGCTTCTAGTCCTACAAGATATGATCCGTCAAAAATCAGTTGTGAAAGTGTTACGTTTAGGGAAGCTTGTTGTTTCGTTCCAAAGGTAACCGCTGCAAATTCTCCTGCATTGGCGTTAGGGTTTACAATTTGAGCAGGAATTAGACTTACAGGTTGTCTAAGGTAATTTAAATAATTTACTTCACCATTAATTTGAGGAAGTCCTCTGGCAGTAGTTTCCCATTTTTGTTGAAGTGCTTTGGCAACTTCTTTTTTAGATTGAAGTGCGGTATAGCTATTGTCTAATGCAAATGAAATAGCTTCTTTTAATGAAAGCTCATAAGAATTTGTGTTTTGAGAATGAATTGTTTGGAGGTTTATTATTCCAAAAAATAGTGTTAGAAATAGTTTTGTGAGGTATTTTCTCATGTGAAATATAGAGCGTTAGAAACTAATATTAAATCCCATTAATAGCAATAGGATTTAATAGTGGTGTAAAGTTCGTAAAAAAAATACATTTTCCCGTTTTTATTCAACAATTGATTTTCTTCTTAATTATTAAGATCTTTGCAGGGCAAAATTTTATAAAATGGCACAGAAACCCAGTATTGCAAAAGGAACACGCGATTTTTGTTCTGAAGAACTTCAAAAGAGAGATTATATTTTTCAAACCATTAAAAACCGATTTAAAAACTTTGGTTTTCAACCTATAGAAACTCCAAGTTTTGAAAATAGCAGTACCTTAATGGGGAAGTATGGAGAAGAAGGGGATCGTTTGATTTTTAAAATTCTAAATAGTGGCGACTATCTTAAAAAGGCAGATGCTTCTTTATTAGATTCAAAAAATAGTGAAAAATTAACCAAACATATTTCAGAAAAAGCTTTAAGGTATGACCTTACCGTACCTTTTGCAAGGTATGTAGTACAGCATCGTAACGAAATACAATTACCATTTAAGCGTTATCAAATACAACCTGTTTGGCGTGCGGATAGGCCGCAAAAAGGGCGTTTTAGAGAGTTTTATCAGTGTGATGCTGATGTGGTCGGTAGTAAGTCTTTGTGGCAAGAAGTGGAGTTTATACAACTCTATGATGGGGTGTTTACAGATTTAAAACTAGATGGGGTTACTGTAAAGGTCAATCATCGAAAAATATTATCGGGTATTGCAGAAGTTATAGGAGCCGAGGATAAACTTATTGATTTTACCGTAGCTTTAGATAAACTCGATAAAATAGGAAAAGAAGGTGTAGAAAAAGAAATGCTTGAAAAAGGCATTCCTTCTACGGCTATTGAAAAAGCATCTTTACTTTTTGAATTACAGGGTTCATTTACTGAAAAGCTAAATATTTTAGCTGACTTTTTAAAAGATTCAGAAAAAGGTTTGAAAGGTGTCGAAGATTTACGTTTTTTAAATCAAACCATTCAAAGTTTAGGACTACAAACTGTTGCTTTAGATTTAGAGGTGACTCTTGCTCGTGGTCTGAACTATTATACTGGGGCAATTTTTGAGGTGGCAGCTCCAAAAGAAGTGCCAATGGGGTCTATTGGGGGCGGAGGACGCTACGATGATCTTACGAGTATTTTTGGTTTAAAAGATTTAAGTGGTGTAGGAATTTCATTTGGTCTTGATCGTATTTATTTGGTGCTAGAAGCTTTAAATAAATTTCCTGAGCAGATTCAAAAAGGTACCGAAGTATTATTCTTAAATTTTGGAGAAAAAGAAGCTTTATACGCCTATAAAGCTATTTTAAAATTACGTGAAGTAGGGATTTCTACAGAGTTATATCCTGATAATGCTAAAATGAAAAAGCAGATGCTCTATGCTAATAAAAAACAATATCCGTATGTAATACTTACAGGTACTCAAGAAATTGAAAATAATACCTATACGGTTAAAAATATGCAAACAGGGGAGCAAGAATCTTTAGATTTAGAGGGGCTTATCGATATTGTAAGTGCTTAATTGTATTGATTTTAGTGTATTGATCTATAATATTTAAGAGCCTAACTAAGAGCTTGTTTAACCTCACTACTTCTTGAAATCTTTGGATTATAGGAAGTAGTGAGTTTAAACAAGCTCTGAAGGCAATACAAACTTTTAGTTACAGCTTGTATTTCCTTTAAATAGGCTCTTAATATATTATAGTATCACTAAAAAAAAGCGAGCGTATAAGCCGGATTCTGTATTTTCTACAACTTAAAATTAAATTATAGGAAAATTCTTATCATTTATCTAGAACATCTATTAC
>WTKB01000146.1 GCA_011524575.1 Aquimarina sp. | reverse complement strand
ACGCATTATAAAAATCAAGCATAGCCTTAGCTACGGTTTATTTTTCTAATAAAGTTGAAAGTAAAGATTTATTATGTCGTTTTCAAAGATTAATTGGTATTATTTTGTTATTGGAAAAGAACCTAATAAAAACTCGCACCCCAAAGCACATCTTGTTTGGGAACAAATCTACCAATCTTCTGTTTTTAAATTTGTAGACGACAAGGAAGTTTCCTCCCTATCCCTATCCCAATACATGGAGGAACATGAAGTACAACCCTATTATCCCAAAGATTAATCCATCGTTTCTAAGATATCAAATCTTTAAGTTCGTCATTAGACAAATCACCAATCCATTTTTCGCCTGAAGCTACGGTTAAATCAGCCAGTTTCTTTTTATCCTGAAGCATAGTATTGATGCGCTCTTCAAACGTGCCTTTACAAATTAGGCGGTGTACGAGTACGTTTTTCTGTTGCCCAATTCGAAATGCCCTGTCAGTCGCTTGGGCTTCCACAGCAGGATTCCACCATAGATCGTAATGAATGACATGATTCGCTGCTGTAAGATTCAGTCCTGTACCTCCTGCTTTGATCGAGAGGATAAAAATTTTGTGGTGGGCTTTGTTTTGAAAATCCTCCACCATTTCATCTCGTTTTTTACGGGATACACCACCGTGTAAAAATAAAGGTTGCGTTTTAAAAGTTTCTGAAATCATGTGGGAGAGAATCGTTCCCATTTCTCGGTATTGGGTAAAGATGAGTACTTTCTCGTTTCGTTCTTCGATGCTTTCTAGTAAAGCTAGTAATCGCTCGGATTTTCCTGAAAGATTCGGGCTGTAATCTTCTTTTTTTAGAAACTGTGAAGGATGATTACATACTTGTTTTAAAGCCGTAATCATTTTCAAAACCAAACCTTTGCGTTCTATCGAATTTTCTTCTGTAGCTTCTAAACTTTTTAGCATCTGGTTCACTACATTCTGATACAATGCCGTTTGTTTAGTAGCCAATTGCACCACACAATCTTGCTCTATTTTATCAGGAAGGTCTGAGATGATGCTTTTGTCTGTTTTTACCCGACGCAAAATAAAGGGATCGGTCATTTTTTTGAAACGATCCAACTGTTGCATGTCTCGGCTATTTTCTATTGGATTGGCAAAGTTTTTCGTGAAAAATTTACTCGAACCAAGGTAGCCTTTATTGGTGAAATCAAAAATACTCCAGTACTCACTCAAACGGTTCTCTACGGGAGTTCCACTCATCGCAATTTTTACGCTAGCCTTAATTTTCTTAACGGCTTTGGTTTGTGCCGTTCCTGCGTTTTTAATGGCTTGGGCTTCATCTATGGCAAAAACTTCCCATTTCATTTTTTGAAGTTTAGTCGCATCAGAACGTAAAAGTCCGTAAGTGGTGATAAACACATCATAGGGCGTTTTTGCAGTTGGTAACTGGCGTTTTGTGCCGTGATATACATAAGAAATCAAATCGGGTGCAAACTTTTCAATTTCTTTTTGCCAGTTGGTCAGTAAGGTAGTGGGTACGACAACCAGTCCTTTTTTCTTTTCTAAACGCCCTTCTTGTTTAAATTGAAGCAGTAAGGTAATTACTTGTAAGGTTTTTCCAAGTCCCATGTCATCGGCTAAAATACTTCCAAAACCTACACTACTGTTTTTATAGAGCCATTGGTAGCCCCGTTCTTGATACGGACGTAAGGTGGCTTTTAGGGTTTCAGGGTACGGTTTCGCTTCGCTTTCAATGAGTTCTTTTATAATCGTTTGTGCCTTACTGGAAATGGAAATTTTAGCTTCTTGGTATTCTTCTGTAAGAGCAGCTTGTAATAATTCAGAAGCAGTTAAATCTTTTGGGTTTTCAAGATTTTTTAAAAGCGTTTGAATCTGTTGCTGATCAACGAGTATATACTCGCCTTTAATATTAACCACGCCAGACGTATTTTTAACTAGCTTTTTAAACTCAGATACCGATACCATCTGATTTCCTAGTGCAATTTGCCAATCAAACGTCACCAAATCTTGGAAGTTTAAATAGCTCGCTCCTTCACTCTTACTGCCTTTTTGATCCAAACGCACAGAAGCTTTGGGTCTTGCTAAATCTTTTAAGGATTTGTCTAGTAAAATACGAATACCCAAGAGCTTTAAGATAGGCAGGGTTTCTTGTAGGAAGTGGGCAAACTCATCACCATCTAACGCTAATTTTTCTTTTCCTAAAGAAGAAATCACGCTTTCAATAGCTTCAAAATCGGCACTTAAATTTGCTAAAGATTGAAACAACGAAACCCGATATTTTTGGTACTTCTTTAGGGTCGCAAATTTTTGCAAACTTACAGGTTTTGCCACCGCATCGGCTTTATTTTCTACCCAAATTTCAATAGCAAAAGTTTGGGTATCGGGATTATCAATTACTTTTAATAAAGGCGTATAGGTTTGTTCCCCAATGTAAAATCGTTGCAAGTACTGATGCACTGAAAATGGTACATCCTTTTCGCTTAATTTAGAAAAATAAACGACCTCAGCTAGGAAAAATAGGCTTCTTATTTTACTATCTAAAGTGGTGGCTTTACGGTCAATAAATTGAATGGAAACGGAAGAAATCTCCATAAAATATGTCAAAAACAAAGACAGCAACACCATGATTTGGTCTCGTGGACTTAAATATTTAAAGCTTCCTTCTGAATTAATGTCACCTATCTGTACTACAATACAGTCCTGAGAAACTTGATTTTCTAATTGTTTCACCAAATCTTTTACCTGCTGATTCATCATAGCAGGAATCCAACGTATTTTATAACGGTTCAGCTCAAAATCTAGCAATTGAGGTACAAATGCGCCATTGAGAGCCAATTGCAAACTGAGTTGATAGGCACTATGCACGACTTTTAAATCTTGGCAAAGTCGGTCTTCGTATTTTTTAGGAATACGCTCTATAAAATACATGATACTTTTGAGGTCGTCAGCGCTGCTAAACGCATTCAACTCTTGACTGCTATTCAAATCACCGTCCCAATGAACATTTACAAGATTTAAATTTACAGGGTGTATTTTGATTTGAAGTTTTTCAATACGCTCAAAAAAAGGCGTTTCAAAGTAACTAATGTCTTTGCTTAGAAGTGCTTTTGCGGTTCTTTGAACAGCTCGGTATTGTTTTTTTAAAACGACATCAAATTTCTGATGGTAAAAAATAGGAGTCGGATCGAGTAGGGATAATAAACCTTGCGCTTGAGGCGTAATTGTGGATAGGTCAAAAACTGTTTCTACTTCTGTGTTAGGCTCTTTGTTTACAATAGGTTTAGAGATGGGTAAACTTTTAAACAGTAAAGGCTTGATGGTTTCTTCTAAAGTCAAGCCCGCCTCAGTGAGTTCATCCAAGATATCCAAACCATGCAGTTCAAAAATCAAAAAGGGATTGCGGTCGATTTCTTCTGAAATTAAATAAATAACTGCTGCTAAATGTTTGCACGGCACTGCCCAATCAGGACAAGTACAGTTCATTTTAAAATCCTCCCATGTTTCTGGAAATATCGCAATGCCCTTATCCAAAGCTAACTCGTGCAATTCTTTAGGCAATTGCCTGTTGAGTAAATGAGACAATACCAAAGGATTGCCTAAAATGGCATTTATGAGTTCTTGTTTCTCATCATCTGAAAATAAGGGAACCGTTACTTTAACCGTGTACGGACTCGGACGACTGCCTTTGACCTTAGCGACTATTTTGTTGGACTTGGTCGTTATTTTTTGAACCGATCCGTTACGAGCATACGTACGCCCTCTGCCCAACCGATTGGAATAATCGATATTGGTCAATGCCTGCAAAAAAGAAGCACCCCACCATGTTTTACCAAATTTGTGAGCCATGAGAAAAAGATTTTAAGTATGTTTTTAATACACTGCGTAAGATATGGAATTTACACCCACAGTTCGAGAAATGACCCAAAAAATCCACAATTTTGTAGGGGATTTATTGAACCGTTATTTTTTTGGGGGAGAAATTTATTTTGTAAGTATTTGACTAACAAAGACAAAAAAACCTATAAAACCAAAAAAGCATCACTAAAAAGTGATGCTTTTACAAGGAAGCTCCCCCTCAAGACATTAGGTCGAACCGAAGATACAAACTAAGGGTCAAGTATTTTTTTTATATGATTCTGAGATCATGGGTAGAGATGCGTAGCAGTTTGCTTTGTAATCTTCTTTTGTCTCGGATTTCACGGGCTTTGGGGTAGAGCGGTCACTTTGTTTGGTCTAAGGCTTTTTTTTGGGTGTTTCGGGGGTCGTAGGGTTTCATTGGATTTTTTAAGGTAAATGATTGAGGGTTAGTTTAGTGTTGTGGATGGGGTTTGCAATGGGGAGTTTTTTAAGTTTTGAATAAAGATTCTAAATCTTTATTGCGAACAGGTAAGTATCTCAAGTAGGGTATTTCTAAAAATTGCAAA
>WTKB01000349.1 GCA_011524575.1 Aquimarina sp. | reverse complement strand
CGCTATTTAAAAACTGCCAAAAATTACCATATTTGGTAAAAACAAGCTAAAAAAACAGCACTTTTTATGCCCTTTTTTGTCTTAAAATAGCTGTATAAATTTACTAAAATTTAACAACAAAGTGACACTTTCAATAAGCTAATTTTCAAGTCAATCTTAAGGTGTGAAAAACACCTTCAAAAAGTCGATATGTTATTTTGCACGCACCAACTTTCGGGAAGACCGAAGGCTTTTTGGCATACAAGATGCAAGTCGATTACACCACTGTTATATTTTAGGGCGTTCAGGAGCAGGAAAGTCTAGCTTGTTGCTTACAAAAATCATTCAGGACTTAAAAAATCATAACGGATTATGTCTCATTGATTTTCATGGAGATTTAGTCAATCAGGTAATTAAAGCCATTCCTAAAGACCGATTAAAAGATGTGGTGTATTTGGATGCCACTAATCCCAAATTACAATTAGGTTACAATCCCTTAAAAAAAGTAAGTTACGAAAAGCGTCCATTGGTAGTCTCCAATATTTTAGAAGTATTCCAAAAGCTATGGGGAAGTCAAAGTTGGGGAGTTAAGCTTTCTCATGTATTGCGTAATGTATTGTTACTGTTACTAGACCAACCCAAGACCTCACTATCACAAATCATTCACGTTTTGCAGGATGATGCCTTTAGAAATGAGTGTTTGAAAAATGTACAAAATCCTGAAGTAAGAAACTTCTTTGAAAAAGAATTTAAAAACTACACCCAAAAGGGGGACTTACTACCCATTTACAATAAGCTAGGAGGTCTATTAAGCTACCCAGCCTTAAAACGAATTTTAGTCACCAACACAGAACAAATATCCTTGCGTAACATTATGGATCAAGGACACATCTTTTTGGTCAATATTCCTAAAGGACACTTGGGTAATGATGCCGCAAGTATCTTAGGAAGTCTTTTAGTGACCTCCATTGCTTCCGCAGCCTTTTCCCGAATTGATTTACCGCCAACTGAGCGCAAAGCATTCTATGTGTATTTAGATGAGTTTCAATCCGTATCTACCTTAACCATGGTCGATATGCTCAGTGAGTTACGCAAATTTAAATTAGGACTTGTTATGGCGCATCAATACATGAGTCAGCTAGACCCTAAAATACGAGATGCTGTATTGTCGAACGTAGGTACACTCATTGCCTTTAGGACCTCACTAAGTGATGCTAAGTTTTTAGAAAAAGAATTTGCACCCATATTTAAAGCCAATGATTTTGTAAATCTTCCCAACTATCACATTTACCTAAAACTATTTATTGACGGGGCACCCTCACGAGCATTTTCGGCAAATACCTTGTTGCCCCAAGAAATTCAATAGTGCTACAATTTTCTGACGCTACCCAGCCCATCTTAAAAGTTCATAATGATAAGGAATCCATTCTTTAAAATAAAAAATTATGAAGCCACAACCTCACATTCACGAGATAGAAATTCACTACAAACGTCCTGTATTTGACACTCAAAAATCCGTTAGTTGTCACGAAGATAGTTACCGCATTCTTAGGGAACTGATAAACCCTAATACCATAGATTACAAAGAAGAGTTCTGGTTGCTATTACTCTCAAATGCCAATCAAGTATTGCATGTTGCAAAAATTTCGACAGGCACAAGCAGAGCAACCATTGTCAGTATTTCCGAGATTATGCAATTGGCTTTAAAAGTCCATAGCCACGCCTTGATATTGGCGCACAATCATCCATCGGGAAAATTAAAAGCTTCCGAGGCTGATATTGCAATTACTCGAAAGGTAGCCGATGCTGCTGAGTTATTGGATTTAAAATTACTAGACCATTTAATTATTACCTCAGAGTCCTATTTGTCATTTGTACAAGAAGGCTTGCTATAAACCCTGTAACTTATTATGCCCAAAACACCCGTTTCCTATTACGGAGGAAAGATTACTTTACTAGGAAGAATTCTTCCTAACATACCACCACATAACATCTATACCGAAGCATTTTTTGGAGGCGGAGCTGTTTTCTTTGCCAAGGCTTCCGCAGAAGCAGAAATCATTAATGATACCAATGCGATGGTCGTCAACTTTTACGAGCAAGTGCAAACCAATTTTCAGGCACTACAATCTAAAATTGAAGCCACGCTATTTTGCCGAAGCACCTATAAGGTAGCCTTGAGCATTTACCAAATGCCACATCTATTTGATAAGTTACAGCAAGCTTGGGCATTCTACATTGCTACAAATTGTGGCTTTGCCAATAAGGTAGGCAGTTGGGGCTATGATAAGTATTCCAAAAGAGTAAAAGCCTTTAGGAATAAAAAAATAGCCTTCAACAAAGCTATCGTAGACCGCATAGCGCACGCCCAAATTGAAAACAATGATGCCAATAAAGTCATCCAAAGCAGGGATACTGATGATGCATTTCACTATGTAGATCCGCCATATATTGATACCAATCAAGGCATGTATTCTGGATACACAGAGCAAGATTATAAAAAGCTTTTAGATACGCTTTCAGGAGTCAAAGGAAAGTTTTTGTTAAGCTCGTATCCTTCAGAAATACTAGATGAATACATCAAAAAAAATGGCTGGTATAGCATTCAAATTAACAAGCCACTATCTGCACAAAAAGCAGTCACAGGAAAACCAAGAGCCAGAAAAACCGAAGTACTCACGGCTAATTATCCCATTTCATAATGAGTTTATGAGTCCCATGTTAAACCCTTAAAAAATTAAATAATGAACCCACATGAATTACAAGTTAGTTTGTATTTCTTAAAACGACATCAAGGAATACTTGAAACTTTTGAAGAAAATCCCCTGCCTAAGGCACTGACCGATTTATTTACGGATGAGCAATTGAAAGAAATCTTGCTATGGATTTATCCAGAAGTTTGGAAAACCAACAAGGTAGCCTTCATGCCCCGTGAGCAAGTCATCAACAACTTAGAATCGGATTACAATGTCCTTAGTTGGATGATTCATAAGGCAACATCAAAGTATGAGTTGCTAAGTAAATGTAACCAAGAAACCGTTAATCTGTTTTTTGAAATCACCCAACAGCAACAGCATTACTTGGCTTTAAAACCATTAGACACTTGGGATGCCTATGACCATAGTAATTACAAATCCCTTCAAAATAAACGAACCCTTTAAAATTAAATACGATGAATAAAGACAATCAAAATGCGATTGATGTATTAATCAATAACATTCAAAAAGACCAAGCTTTGTTAGCTTCCGCAGAAGCGCAAATAGAAAAAGCCAAGGAACAAAAACGCGAAGTAGTTGCTAGACTTAAAGACTATCGCAAAGACGTTTTGGTGTTTATGAAATATGTAGATGCCAACCGCAGAAAGCAAATAGAATCTTTAGGTTTAGACCTTTCGGAATCTGAACATCACATGAATGGCATTGCCACTTTTGTAATGGATACGATTATGAAAGCCAAAGATTACCAAATGACCAACGGCAAGTTATATGATGCTTATGTAAAAAGTTGTAAAGATGTAGAACCTGTAAGCTATACGGAATTCAATATTAAATGCCGTTCCTTGTTCAGTTCTCAGCGTTTATTACGAAACAAAAATGCAGGTTCCAATAATTCAAAGGAGGACACTATTTCATTGAATGGTCGTCCTATGCCTAAGGAAACCTCTAAAACCGAAACTAAATGAAATCAATAACCCAAATACGTTACATCACCCAGCAGGATTATGATAACTATCAACTAGATTTTAAAGAAGAGGCTTTAGATTTTGAATCCTATATCAACTTTGAATTAGGGAATTTATTTGATGAATCCTGTCGGGTATTATCGGTTGATTTTATATCAAAAACTACTGTGGTGATTACGTATTTAAAACCCCTTAATTATGGAAAGATTTCCTGACAAACAAAAGGCGATAGACCTTGCCTTATGGCAGAATCATAATCATCGTTTTAATGACACGTATGGCGTAGCACACAGTACCCAAGGGGATTATGTAGTCACTCCCATAACACAGCCCTTATCTATTCACAGCGAATTTGTAAAACTCCCTAAAGATTTTTCAAAGCTTAATTTGAAGCATCTTCAAAAGGTGTATATGGATGAAAATCCATTACATTTTTGGGAGGAGATTCGGGGGATGTTTTCAGGTGTTCACGGTGAAACTTTACGATTTATTTTAAGTGCAAAGATTCCTTTAAAAACCATTTTGCGTTATGAACTCGCCACACGTGGTTATGATGAAATTTTTAATTACATAGGCTATGAAAAAGCACTAGCATTATGGTGTGACAAGTAAATACAAAAACACCATTTTAGGATGGTGTTTTGTTATAAAAAGGGATGTTCTACCTCAATTAAATCTTCGACAGGGGTATTTAAAATCGCGGTTCGAACATTTGTCAGTTGGGTGCACCGAAGCTCCCTAAGGGGGGCAAAACCACTCAAATCCCCTTTATTTATAAGG
>WTKB01000022.1 GCA_011524575.1 Aquimarina sp. | reverse complement strand
GAAGAGATTTGTTTGGAGAAAATTTCGGAAATAGGTTCTTAATGAACGGTTGGCGTAGCTTTGGCTAACAAATTACAATAAAATTGAGTATATTAAAGTATGAGTGCGATAAGATTAAATGAAGAATCAATAAACAAGTATTTCAATTTTTTGAAGAATTTAGATATTCAGTCAAAGAAGCAATTAATCATAAATTTGACAGCTTCTATTGAATCAAAAAAATCAAAAGAATCAAAGATTAGCTCTCTTTATGGTGCTTGGGAAGATGAAAAATCAGCTGAAGAAATCATAAAAGAAATAAGAGATTCAAGAGTTCAAAGTAGAGAAATAGAAGATTTCGAGTGAAGTATATATTAGATACTAATATTTGTGTTTACCTATTCAAAGGGAAATTTGAAATAGATAAGAAACTAATCAATGTAGGTTTAGAAAACTGTTCTATTTCTGAAATAACATTAGCAGAGCTAGTTTATGGAGCAGAAAACAGCTCTAAACCTGAAAAACATCACGAATTAATTAATTCACTAATAGAAGATGTATCTATTATACCGATTTTTGATGCTATTCAGATATATGGAAAACAAAAGTCTAGATTAAGAAAACAAGGCTTACTAATAAGTGACTTTGATTTCTTAATTGGTTCTACTGCTATAGCTAATGATATGGTTATGGTAACACAGAACACAAGAGAGTTTGAGCGCTTAGAAGGAATTAAACTCGAAGATTGGACAAAATAAAACGACCTACAACAAAAGCTGATAAATCATAGCTTGCTGTACTCGAAAGAGTGGAGCTTTATTGTCTTTCCGTCGAAAACTTTGTTTCCGACGCTTTCGGAGAATAAAAGATAAATCGCCTGGGAAGAGGTACTCAATCAGTATACTTTTTTCAGCTCAAAATAAACCCTAGAACTCTGCTCAAAAACAGAATTACGATTTACAATATCTAGGTTTTTGGCATGAGAATCTATCAGCTGATAATACCACTTCCAGACATCATCACCTCGATCCTTAATCCCAACTAAAGACAAAATCAAATCACCTCGATCGTGAATAAACAATGATTCATTAATAAACCTAATTCGGTTTGTCTAAAGTTATTTTTTACCTTATGTTTATTCGCAGAAAAGATGCAGTTGAAATAAACGAAAGAAAGCTCTATTTATTTGGATGTTTATAATAATAGAATAGAAAAATAAAAACTATTATTCAACTCAAATTCATCATTATGAAAAGACGTATTTTAATTTTATTCATATCAATACTATTTTATTCATTTATTTCTAAAGCTCAAGTAATACTTGATTCTGGAGATATTTTGGATGAAATTTCAAGTTTTATATCCAGCATCCCAGGAAGTACTGGGAATCAATACACAGATCCTTCGTCTTCGGAGTTGAATACTTGGAATAATGCATTTACAGAGTTAATTAATAACAATTACAATTCATCAGCTACCCATGCAAATTTAATAGGATATGATTTAATTGAGTACACAGATACTACCACCACACCTAATAATAGATATTATATGCTAAGACCAAATGGAGTGAATTATTGGGGGCTATATGTTTTTAATCCAAATAGTTGTCGCGATTTGGTTATTCAGTCGCCACATCCAAAGAAAGACTTCAATACTGGTAAACAAGGAGCTTTCATTTTTAAAGAGACGCAATCGATATTGTTATTCATAGCGGGTACAAATAGATGTAATCATTCAAGTTTTTCATCTTGTGATGGAAGTACAAGCGTTTGCTCAGGAAGTTCTGAAAACTATAGAATATCAGATTTGGCTCACAATTCCACATCTATCTTTCAAGAGGCTACTAGTATAGCTCTGAACACTTTTAATGACTCTTATTTCATTCAATTACATGGCTTTTCCAAATTAAGTACTGACCCGTATGTGATTTTAAGTAATGGAACTCAAAACACTCCCTCAATGGATTATCTGTTAACCTTTCAAAATAAGTTATACAATGAGGATAACACGCTAACATTTAAAACAGCACACATTGATTTAGATTGGACTAGACTTAGGGGATTTACAAATACTCAAGGCAGGTTAATCAATGGAAGTTCAAATTCTTGCGATATATCAGCGACCACAACAAACGGAAGGTTTTTTCATATAGAACAAGAGAAAACAAAGTTAAGGAATGATGTAATTGGTTGGACAAAAGTGTCTAATGCACTTATTAATACATTTGGTTGTCTACTGTCGTTAGCCAATGAAAGTGAAATTGAATCATTACAAATCTATATAGACCCCGTATCTGACTACTTGTATATCTCAACTGAAAGCGTTCTTTTAGAAAATGTAAAAATATACAATCTATTAGGTCAAAATATGAACGGCATTATACAAATAGACAGGTTAAATGAAAAAACAATAGTTATAAATATATCTGAGCTACCGAAAGGGATTTATTTTGTGAAATCTCAAAATACTATTGCCTACAAACTGTATAAACAATAGCGGTTTTAAGTAATAAAACTTGATCGTCCACATTTTTACCAGTGGGCTTGTTCGCATGTCCCGAAGGGCAATGCAGACATAACCTTAATTTAGCATTTAAAATGGATGTTGAAAAGTTTGGTTATGAAGTCCAAAGCGTGGTGAAAATCATACAAGTGAAAAAAGAATGATGAATGTAGATTGTTTACGCTAAAGACATTACAAATCCCTTACTAAGTTTCAAACACATTGTCCTTCGGAACATGCATCTGAGCGGGGATTTAATTGACTTTTTAAGACTTGGCTTTGTGGGGTTAGAAAGGAGTGTACTAACTTAGACTCAACTAAAATTTATACAGATCGTTACCACCAAGCAAAAAACACAGTTTGCGTGAATTAAGCTAAATATTCCCCTTATATTTGCGTTGAATAAATCTGTTATTTGTCGCATATGCCAAAATACATCTATGAATATAAACAATGGCCTAATTTCACTTGGAACGAAAAAAAAATAGGAAATATATTGGGTAGAGTTAGACATCTTCAAGGGAAAATCTTTGGACAAATGAATAACATTGGATTTACTTTAAAAGAAGAAACTTACTTGTCTACATTAACTTTGGATGTTCTAAAATCATCAGAAATTGAAGGAGAGTTTTTGGACTATGAACAAGTTCGCTCTTCAATTGCTCAAAAATTAGGAATAGAAACGTCTGGAATGGTTCACGCTGGAAGAGATGTTGAAGGTGTAGTAGAAATGATGCTTGATGCAACTAGAAATTATGACAAGGACATAACTAATGAAAGATTATTTGGTTGGCATGCTTCTTTATTCCCAACTGGGTATAGTGGAATGTATAAAATTGAAATTGGTTGTTATAGAAAAGGAGAAATGCAAGTAGTGTCTGGAGCAATGGGAAAAGAAAAAGTACATTTTAAGGCTCCACATCACGATAAAGTTCAAAAAGAAATGAACTTATTACTTAATTGGATAAAAAAAGAAAAAGATATAGACCTAGTTATTAAATCTGCAATAATTCACTTTTGGTTTATAATAATACATCCTTTTGATGATGGAAATGGTCGGATAGCAAGAGCTTTAACCGACTTACTATTGGCTAAATCTGAACAAAGTTCTCTTAGGTTTTATAGTTTATCTAATCAAATTTTAACTGAAAAGAAAGCTTATTATTCTATTTTACAAAAAGTTCAGTATAGTTCTGGAGATATTACAGATTGGTTAGAATGGTTTTTAAACTGCTTATATCACTCATTAAAATCTACTGAATCCACACTTGAAAAAGTATTTGATAAAGCAAACTTTTGGGAATATCACAAAGAAACCGAATTGAATAATAGACAAAGAAAAATGCTTAACAAACTATTTGATGGATTTGAAGGAAAATTAAAAAGTTCGAAATGGGCTAAAATTGTAAAGTGCTCGACAGATACTGCACTAAGAGATATTAAAGATTTAATTTCAAAAGGAATTTTAAAGCAAGAAATATCTGGAGGAAGAAGTACAAATTATGAATTAATTAGAAAGCCATGTGCTAATCGAGTAGATGCCCCACCTCAGTCATGAGGGGACTGTTTTACTATAAAGTGAATAATATTCAAGAGCATTTTCAATTTCTCTCTCTGCTCTTGGAGATATAATAAGTTTATACACTATATTTTTTCTTAATATTAACCAATGATTCTTTAGCATCTAAATATGTCGAATCATCTTCAAGTAAGCGTTCATCTAAAATAGCCTTGCTTTCAGGTGAAAGCTCCCCTTCTACAGATTCTTTCACAACTATTGTAATAGGTTTTGATTGATAGGTCGCTTTGATAGCATCTAATAATTTGCTATCTACCTCATTTGCAGAGTTGAGATGATATGTTGAATACATAATTAGTCTTTTTTATTTAATGTTTATTTTTAAACAATATTACTTTGCATAATAGTTCTAACTCTTCGTTATTTTGTCCAAGAGCATCTAACAATTGCTGGT
>WTKB01000151.1 GCA_011524575.1 Aquimarina sp. | reverse complement strand
TCGATATAATAAATCGTTTCTTTTTCCTTTCTACTTTATTAGAAAAATAAACCATTTATTTTATATCAATTTCAAAGATCAATTGGTATTATAAAAAATCATCATAAACCATAGCTATACTAACTAATGTAACTTTAATGTCTGGAATGGTTTTCAATAAATCCAAACACGAAAGCAACGTAGCACCAGTAGTAATCACGTCATCTAAAATAACAATATGCTTACCTTGAAGAGGTTCTGAATAATTTAGTTGTAAGGTATTTTTTACATTTTCAAATCTATCTTTTTTTGATTGACGTGACTGAGTTTTTGATGTTTTTATTTTCTTAAAAAAGTTTTTTTGATAAAAAATACCTGTTTCCACACTTAAAACTTCAGCATAAGTCTCTACTTGATTATATCCTCTTTGCTTTTTCTTTCTTGGGTGCATAGGTACTATAACTAAAAAATCTACATCATCTAAAATTTTACATTGCAGTAATTGTTGCGCGTGCCATTTACCCAACAACAAAGAAAGCTTCTTGTTTTCATAATACTTAAAATTGTGAATCAATTTCTGTATTACTCCAAATTTTTCAAAACGAAATAAAACATGTATCCCTACTACTTGTTTGTTTGTAAAAAATAAACTTGAAGTATTTGAAGCTAAAAAATCCCTTGGCTTTGCAACATCGAGTTGATGCCTACATGCTGTACATATTTCCTGTTGAAAGTCTTCTAAAAAAACACCACAAATACTACAAAATGAAGGAAAAATAGAGTAAAATATTTTATTAAAAAAATGATTCCTAATTAATTTAAATATCTTTGTAAATACCATTTCCCGAGCGTTAAAATATGTCTTCTAAACAAAATACAATTTTATTAGTTATTCTTTCAACAGCACTTGTTGGGTTATTGATCTTGTTTAGTATTTATACTTACAGAGATCAAAACAAAGAACTTAATCTACAAAACAACCTCTATAAAGAACAACTAAAAATGGCTAAGGAACTCTCTGATTTAATGCATAAATATGAAAATATTGAAGCTTTAAATCATGACCTAAACACCCACTTAAACGAATCAAAACTAAAAATAAGTAAACTTTTAGACACTATTAGAAGTAATAAGCCTAAACTACAAATGCTCGAAAAACTCCGTAAGGATATGGAAATTCTAAAGAAAGAAAAAAGAGGGTTTCTAGTAATGAATGATAGTCTTATTAAAGAAAATAATAAAATGAAAACCGAACTTTCTGAGAGCGAACTTGCTTTAAAAGAAAGTGATATTCTGAAAAAGATCTTACTTAAAGAAAATGAAAAGCTCCTCTCTTTTGTTACTCAACATAAATCCTCTTATAAGGAAAATAAAGTTACTTCAAAAGAAGAAGTAATTACACAAAAAGAAAACTTTAGTATTGAATTTGAAAACTTTAAAGCTAGTGCAGGAAATATTGATTCCAATGGAAGATTTGTCACTACATCAAGAGCAAAGAAAACAAAAAGAATCCGCATGTGCTTTACCATCAATCAAATAGCAGAATGGTCTAAAGAAAAAGAAAGTATTTACCTGAAAATTATAGATCCCAATGGAAAAATACTCGGGAATCCAAAAGTACTACAAGTTCCCTATAATGGGCAATTTATAAACTACACCGACTCTAAAAAAATTAATTCTGTTTATCCAGTAATCAATGTGTGTTTTGAATATAAAAACACTACTTCTGAAATATTATCGGGTGATTATCAATTAGAAGTTTACTATCAAAACGAACTAAAAGGAAGCTTAAAACTAAAATTAGATTAAGCCCTTACTTAGAAAACACTTCCACTTAGAGCTTGTTTAAAGGAAATACAAACTGTAATTCAAAAGTTTAAGGTTTTGATTTACTTTTAAATGATGCACATATCGAGATATGTAAGTCCTTTTAAAGTAAACCAAGTTCTTAAAATTTTGGATTATAGGAAGTAGTGAGTTTAAATAAGCTCTAAGAGCTTGTTTAAAAATAATTCATTTCAAAATCTATTTTTTTTCGAATAAAAAATCTTTAATTTGCCCTATTATGGCAAAAAAAGAAGATAAATTTAAAAAAGTAATAGCACATGCTAAGGAGTATGGCTATATATTCGGATCTAGTGAAATTTACGATGGTCTTAGTGCTATCTATGACTACGGTCATAATGGTGCAGAACTCAAGAAAAATATCCGTGAATATTGGTGGAAGAGTATGGTACAAATGCACCAAAATATTGTAGGGCTTGATGCCTCTATATTTATGCACCCAACAACTTGGAAAGCTTCTGGTCATGTAGATGCTTTTAACGATCCATTAATTGACAACAAAGACTCCAAAAAACGCTACAGAGCAGATGTACTTATTGAGGATCATGCAGAAAAAATCCTTCAAAAAGCTCAAAAAGAAATTACCAAAGCAGCAAAACGATTCGGAGAAAGTTTTGATGAAGAACAATTCAAAACTACTAATCCAAGAGTAGTCAAGTACCTCACCTCACATAGAGAAATCCTTTCTAGAATGGGGAAATCTCTAGAAAATGAAGATCTTGCAGATGTAAAAGCTTTAATTGAAGAATTAGAAATTAGTTGTCCTGAATCTGGTTCTAAAAATTGGACAGAGGTAAAGCAATTTAACCTTATGTTTGGTACGAAACTAGGAGCTTCTGCTAACACAGCTACACAACTATACCTAAGACCTGAAACTGCTCAAGGAATTTTTGTAAATTTCCTTAATGTACAAAAGACAGGACGTATGCGTATTCCTTTTGGAATTGCACAAACAGGTAAAGCTTTTAGAAATGAAATTGTGGCTCGACAATTTATTTTTAGAATGCGAGAATTTGAACAAATGGAAATGCAATTTTTTGTACGTCCTGGAGAGGAAATGAAATACTACGAGTACTGGAAAAATGAACGTCTAAAATGGCATCAGTCATTAGGACTCGGTTTAGAAAATTACCGTTTCCACGATCATGACAAACTAGCTCACTATGCTAATGCCGCTGCAGATATCGAATTCAACTTTCCTTTTGGATTTAAAGAACTTGAAGGAATTCATTCTAGAACCGATTTTGATCTTAAAGCACACGAAGAATATTCAGGAAAAAAATTACAGTATTTTGATCCAGAATTAAAAGAGAGCTACACCCCTTATGTGGTAGAAACCTCCATAGGTTTAGACCGTATGTTTTTAGCTGTATTTTCAAAATCTTTAGTGGATGAAACCTTAGAGGACGGTTCTGAGCGTACTGTTTTAAAATTACCTGCTGTTCTTGCACCAGTAAAAGCAGCTATACTACCTTTAGTTAAAAAAGATGGGTTACCAGAGCTTGCTACTCAGATTGTAGATGATCTTAAATGGTCTTTTAATACCGTCTATGATGAAAAAGATGCTGTTGGAAGACGCTACCGAAGACAAGATGCTAACGGAACTCCGTTTTGTATTACAGTAGATCATCAAAGTTTAGAAGATCAAACAGTAACACTTAGAGATAGAGATACCATGCAACAAGTGCGCATGCCAATCAGTGAAATTAAAAAGGCTATTGAAGAAAAAATAGATTTTAAAACTTGGCTTTCTAAAAATTAGAAAACTTATGTTTTCAAAAAGAGCGTATTTATGAGAGATTATAAATATGCTCTTTTTCTTATAACCAGTTTTTTTTCGACCTTCAGCTATTTTTCTAGATTTTTCAACACCACTAGGATCAATTGAAGAACTGACAATGTAAAAGGGAAGTCAAATTTTGATTAAGATAACTTAAAGCTTGTTTTAACAAGCTTTTAAACAAATAATTAACGGTAATAAATAACAACTTATTTTCCAAAAACCACATATTTATCAGGTAAACAACAAGATGTTAATGGGTAATCGTGTGAATCCGCATCTAAAACTTGATCTTCTAACGGAAAAAAAGAAAGCCCAATAGCTTTTTTGGGAGCAGCTTGCTGTAAAAAACGATCATAAAAACCTTTCCCATACCCTACCCTATTGCCTTGTTTATCAACTACTAATAAAGGCACAAAAACCACATCTATACAACTAGGAGCTATCTCGATACCACCAATAGGTTCTGGAATACCCCATTTATTCTTCTCAAAACGAGTTTGATCTGTGAGTAAAAAATGAGTTAAAGTATGGCTATCAAAATCTGTTTTCGAAACAACAATATGTTTGTCTTTACCTTGTAAAATATGTAAAATATACTCGGTATTGACTTCATTTAAGTGTGTTATCGGTAAAAAAATATGATAATAAGAATACCCCCAAATATCTTGATTAAGAAGCATATTAGCTATAGCTAAACTTTTTTCTTCTACTTCTTGAGTAGCTAAGCTAGCTCTCTGTTTCTTATATTTTTTTCTAAGTTCGTTTTTAGTCATAAAATATATAAGATCTATTAAACCTATTTAGAGCTTGTTTAAAGGGAATACGAACTGTAATTCAAAAGTTTACCGTTATTGG
>WTKB01000342.1 GCA_011524575.1 Aquimarina sp. | reverse complement strand
TAAATAATTTTGTAACGGTATACAATATTTGCAAAAAATAATCTGTAGTAGTACATTCACAAAAAAATAGTTGCACCTTATGGAACAAAACACATCCGTAGATATACGTGCTATAAATGCACAAATAGCTCAAGATTCTGCTTTTATAGATTTACTCACCGCAGAACTTAGTAAAGTTATTGTTGGTCAAAAGTATATGATTGAGCGATTACTCATAGGACTTATTGGTAAAGGGCATATTTTATTAGAAGGAGTACCAGGTCTTGCAAAGACATTAGCGATAAATACACTTTCAAAGGCAGTATCAGGTTCTTTTAGTCGAATTCAGTTTACTCCAGATTTGCTTCCTGCAGATGTCGTAGGTACACTTATTTACAACATGAAGGAAAATGATTTCTCCATAAAAAAAGGGCCTATTTTTGCCAATTTTGTACTTGCTGATGAAATTAACCGTGCTCCTGCTAAGGTTCAAAGTGCTTTACTTGAAGCCATGCAAGAAAAACAAGTTACTATTGGTGATGAAACTTTTAAGCTAAGTCCTCCATTTTTAGTAATGGCTACCCAAAACCCTGTAGAACAAGAAGGAACATATCCATTGCCAGAGGCACAAATGGATCGTTTTATGCTTAAAACTGTGATTGATTATCCAAGTATTGAAGATGAGCAACAAATTATGCGTGCAAACCTTAATGGTAGTTTTGAAACAGTACGTCCTGTTGTTGACATAGAGCAAATTATAAAAGCTCAGGAATCGGTAAAGCAGGTATATATGGATGAAAAAATTGAAAAGTATATATTGGATATTGTTTTTGCAACCCGTTATCCAGAAAAGTATAATCTGGCTAAAATAAAACCATTGATTAGTTTTGGGTCATCACCAAGGGGAAGTATTAGTTTAGCTACAGCAGCAAAATGTTATGCGTTTATTAAACGAAGAGGTTATGTGATTCCAGAGGATGTACGTGCTGTCGTTATTGACGTATTGCGTCATCGTATAGGAGTTACTTATGAGGCTGAAGCAGAAAGTATTACTTCCGAGCAACTTATCGAGCAAATTGTAAATGAAATTGAAGTTCCTTAAATAGCGATTTTTATAACTTGTAGTTTCGTTTTGTATGAATACCAAAGAACTTTTAAAAAAAGTTAGGAAAATAGAGATTAAAACTCGTAGAGTGAGTGATCATGTATTTGGAGGAGAGTATCATTCAGCCTTTAAAGGAAAGGGGATGACTTTTAGTGAGGTACGTCAATATCAATACGGTGATGATATTCGATCTATAGATTGGAATGTTACGGCACGTTATAATGAACCTTATATAAAAGTTTTTGAAGAAGAACGAGAACTTACTTTAATGCTAATGGTAGATGTTTCAGGTTCGCAATCTTTTGGTACACAAAATCAGTTTAAAAAAGACCAACTTACCGAAATTGCGGCAACACTTGCATTTTCTGCCACCCAAAATAATGACAAGATTGGACTGATATTATTTTCGGATCAGGTGGAACTTTTTGTTCCTCCAAAAAAAGGACGTTCTCATGTATTACGAATTATTAGAGAACTTTTAGAGTGTAAGCCTCAGAGCAAAAAAACGGGTATTTCTCAAGCATTAAAATACTTGTCTAATGTTCAAAAACGAAAAGCAATTGTATTTATGCTTTCGGATTTTATAACTCCTTCTGATTATTCAAAAACTTTACGAATTGTAGGAGGAAGGCATGACCTTACTGCTATTAGAGTTTATGATACTCAAGAAGAGAAAATTCCAGATTTAGGATTGGTCTATCTTAAAGATGCTGAAACTGGAGAAGTAAAAATGGTCAATACCTCATCAGCTCGTGTACGCCAAGCACATGAAAAGTATTTTAGAGAAAAAGTTATCTTTTTTCAAGAGAGTTTTAAAAAGTCAGGTTCTGGCGTGGTGAGTTGTGCTACTAATGAGGATTATGTGAAAAAACTATTGGGGTATTTTAAAAGACGAAATTAATTTAAAGGGTTTTAAAAATTAAAAATGCGTAAAGTTTCTAAACATTATTTCCAAATTTCAGGATACTGGTTGCCTTTATTACTACTATTAAGTTGTTATTTTAATACCGTTGGGCAGTACATAAACAGTACTCCTAGAGTTCGTGCTGTGGTCGATTCTTCAAGTATCCAAATAGGTTCTGTAGCTCGGTTTGTGGTTCAAGTACCTTTTAATGAAAATGAAAATGTTGTTTTTCCAAGCTTTGAAAATTTTTCACCTTTTGAGGTATTGGAAGCAACACCTATAGATACTTTAAAACAACAGGGGATTTCTTATTTAGTAAAGCAATATGCCCTTACGAATTTTGAGCCAGAGAATGCTTATATTCCCCCTCAAGGTATTCAAATTAATAATAAAAGTTTTTACACAGATTCACTACGACTTGAAGTTAGAGATGTTGTAATAGATACCTCTAAAACCAAATTGTATGATGTTAAAGGGCTTTTAGGTAAGGCAGAAGGCACACCCATCCCTTGGCAGGAGTACTTGTTATGGGGGCTTGGGATATTAGGGGTAGTAGTTCTTTTGTTTGGGATATTTTGGATTTTTTATCGTAAAAAAAGAGCTGATAAAAAGCAACTTCCTCCATTGGAAAAAGCAGTACAAGAACTTTCAAAACTTGAAAATTCATCATTATTAGAACAAAAAGCCTTTAAAAGTTATTATTCCAAACTTACAGACTTAGCCAAAGAGTATTTGGAAAACCAGGTGACAAATGGACTTAAAGAATCTACCTCTGACCAAATTATAAAAGTACTCGAAGCAAAAATTAAAAAACGTGGACTACTGTTAAAATCAGAAGATTTAGAAAATTTCCATAATGCTTTAAAAACAGCCGATTTATCTAAGTTTGCTGCCATTAATCCAGGTATAGATGTTGCAAAAAGAGATCGAAAGCATATTGAGGATTTTTTAAAACTCGTAGATAAAAGTTTACCAGAACCTACCCATGAGGAAATTATCCAGAGTAAAGCCTACAAAGAAGCTCAGCTATTGAAACAAAAACGTAAACGACGTATTATTCGTATTGGGTCTATAGGTCTTGTTCTATTAGCTTTGGGTACTGCGGGGCTTTCTAGTAAGTATTATTCTGAAATTAAAGATTATGTTATTGAAAAAACAGGAACAGCAGTATATTACAAAGACTGGATCACCAGTACTTATGGTGTTCCAGGAATACAAATTCATACGCCAGGATTACTTACAAGAAATCTAATTGCTCTTAATGAGAAAGATCAGCAGATGATTGCTGGTAATCAGGTATATATATTGGGGAGTTTGGATGAAGGTTTTCATGTGTTGTTAAACACACTGAGCTTTAGACAAGATGTTGGTTTTACTTTAGAAAAAGGAGTGGAGTCGGTATTTAAACAACTCGAAAAAATGGGCGGAGCCAATATTGTGATTAAAAATGAAGATTTTGAAACTTTATATGGTACGAATGGGCTTAAAGTATTTGGAAGTTTAGATTACACTTCAAAAGAAAATAATTATAAGAGGCATCTGGATTATACCATCCTTATCTTTGATAAAAATACAGGAGCACAACAGTTGTATATATTTTATGATTCGGAAAAATCAAAAGCAAAAGAGGCTATGGAAAATATCGTTAAATCGGTAAAAATCACCCAAAATAGTTTATAATGATCTCAAAATATACCTTTGAAAATCCAGAGTTTTTTTGGTTATTCATTTTATTACCAATACTTATATTTTGGGGATATTGGTCTAGAAAAAAAACAAGACCAAGTCTTCGAATATCTCATATCCCTAAAGGAGATGGAATTACCTCAGACCCTATTTCAAAAATTTATGCACTGCCTTATGTATTAAAATTAGTGGCATTTTGCTTATTAATTATAGCTCTTGCACGCCCAAGAACAAGTAGTCAATCCACAGAGGTAAAGAAAAATAAAGGAATTGATATTGTTATGGCCATTGATGTTTCCGCAAGTATGCTTGCTAAAGATTTAAAGCCTAATAGACTGGAGGCTTTAAAAAAAGTTGCTGCAGAATTTATTCAAGGAAGAGTTTCAGATAGGGTAGGTCTGGTTGTTTATGCAGCAGAAAGTTACACAAAAACTCCAATTACCTCAGATAAAGAAATTGTACTATCTACGCTAAAACAGGTTTTTTATGATCAGAACTTACAAAACGGAACGGCAATAGGTATGGGGCTTGCTACGGCGGTAAATCGTTTAAAAGACAGTAAAGCTAAGAGTAAAGTTATTATTTTACTTACGGATGGAAGTAATAACTCGGGTTTTATAGATCCTTCAATAGCTACGGAACTAGCTAACGAATATAATATTAAAGTATATACTATTGGAGTAGGAACTAACGGACTAGCCATGTCACCAGTAGCTTTGTATTCTAATGGTGAATTTAAGTATGCTAAAGTAAAAGTTGAGATTGACGAGAAGTTGCTCCGTGAGATTGCAGAAGCTACTTCTGGTAAATATTTCAGAGCTACTGATAATAAGAAGTTAGCACAGATATATGCCGAGATTGATACTCTTGAAAAAACGGATATTGAAGAAATTAAATATACTAAATTTCAAGAGCATTATCGTTTTTTTGGAGTACTGGCTTTTATTTTTATAGCTGTAGCATATTTTCTAAAACAAACTTTGTTTAAAAGCTTTATTTAAAGTTTATGGATTTTTATTTCTTAGATCAAAAAATATATTTTTGGCTTTTAGTTCTTGTAGTTGTTCTTGTAGTTGTAGGTATTCGTAATTTATGGTGGCGTAAACGCACACAGGCGAAGTTTTCTGATTTAGAACTATTATCTAAGCTTGCTCCAAGTCATTCGAGGTTTAAACCTATAGTAAAGATAATACTAATGGTTTGTTGTTTATCCGCACTATGTATAGGGCTAGTAAATCCAAAAATGGGTTTAAAGAAAGCTACACTCAAACGAGAAGGGATTGATGTTGTATTTGCTATTGATGTTTCTAAAAGTATGCTTTCAGAAGATGTTTTACCTTCTAGACTCAAAAGAAGCAAGCAATTGGTTTCGGAGCTTATCAATGAATTGGTTTCTGATCGTGTAGGTATCATTGCGTATGCCAGTAGTGCTTTTCCACAGTTACCTATTACTACCGATTATGGTTCAGCAAAACTCTTTTTAAATGCCCTAAACACCGATATGATTTCCTCTCAGGGAACAGCTATTGTAGAGGCATTAAATCTTGCAAAAACATATTTTAGCCCCAAAGATCCTACTAATAAAGTACTGGTTTTAATAAGCGATGGAGAGGATCATGATTCTGGTAAAAGTGAGGTACTTGATGCTGCTGAAGCGCTTTTAGAAGAAGGTATTCGGATACTAACTGTTGGTGTAGGAACAGCTAAAGGAGGTCCTATTCCTATAAAAAGAAGGGATATTATCCAGAGTTATAAAAAAGATGCTGATGGCGAGGTAGTTATTACTCGTTTGGATGCTGAAATTTTAGAACAAATTGCGGCGAATGCTTCAGGGAAGTATATTGATGCTTCCAATATAAAAACGGCAGTAGATGCTCTTTTATCCGAGATGCAATCCATGGAAAAAAAAGAGTTTGATGCTAAGCAATTTTCGGAGTTTGAAGATCAATTTCAATGGTTTATTGCTTTGGCATTACTAATGCTTTTTATTGATCTTTTTGTCTTAGAAAGACGTACCCTTTGGATTCGAAGTTTGGATTTATTTAATGAGAAAAAACACGCTACTGATGTTTAAAAATAACTTTTATTTCTTAATTATATTTATTTATACGAGTCTATTTTCAGCAGGGATTTACGCACAAGATACTACACGTAAAATGTCAACTGTAACACTTTCTGAAACTGCTCAAAAAGCCGAGAATTTTGTTTTAGAAGGCAATCAGTTACTAGTAGATGGTAATGTAATAAAAAGTGAGCAACAGTACAGAAAAGCCATTGCTACCGATAAAAAGAATTTAAAAGCAGAATACAATCTAGGGTATTCGTTTTATAAAACTCAAAATTATACAGAGGCGGTACTTCGTAATAAAAATGCGGTTCAAAATGCGGTGACAAAGCCCGAGAAACATGTTGCCAATCATAATTTAGGAAATGCTTATATGCAAATTAAAGATTATGAAAAAGCTGTAGAGGCTTATAAAAATGCGTTGCGTAACCAACCTTTAGATAATGAAACCCGTTACAATTTAGCTTTGGCACGTCAAAAGAAGCAAGAGCAAGATCAGCAACAACAACAAGATCAGGATAATCAAGAAAATAAAGATCAGAAGGATCAGAAGGATCAACAAAATAAAGATTCTAAGGATCAAGATCAGAATAAAGACCAGAATAAAGATCAAAAAGATCAAAATGATTCTGATAAAGAAAATGATGAGGGCAAAGAAAATGAAGATTCTTCAAAAGAACCTGAAAATGATCCCGAAGAAGAAAAGGAACAAGATCGAAAAAAGGATAAAGATCAAGATGCAAAAGATAATCAAGAGGAACAAAAACAAAATGCTAAACCAAAAGAAGGGGCACTTTCTAGAGAACAAGCAAAAAGTTTATTAGAAGCCATGGCAGAGGAAGAGAAAAAGGTACAAGAGAAAGTGAATGCTGCTAAAGCAAAATCTTCCAAGTCAAAAAAATCTGAAAAAGATTGGTAACTTTATTTTTTGAAATGAAGTGATTTAAACTTTAAATCACTTCATTGTTAAATCTGTTGAAATTATATGAAATCTATCTCTTTATTACTCTATATACTTTTGTGTTTTCCGTTTGGATCTCTTTTTTCACAAGTTAGTTTTGTGGTTAGAGTAAATAGCAAGAGTATTGGTATCAATGAAAGTCTTCGATTAGAATACGAAATGAATGTTGATGGTGATAATTTTCAAAGACCAGACTTTGAGGATTTTGACGTGGTTGGTGGTCCAAACCAATCGGTGAGCCGTTCATGGACAAATGGCAAAAGTTCTTATAGAAAAAAGATTACTTATATATTATCACCACGAGCTACAGGGTCCTATAAAATAGGGCAAGCCAGTATTGAATACGAAGGGGAAACTTATAAAACAGAGCCTTTTAACATTGTAGTGACTTCTGCGGTGAATACAAATAATATTGGTTCAAAAGCATCAGTAGCTGCTCAAGCTCGTGATAAAGTACATTTGGTAGCCATAGTATCCGATAAAAACCCTTATTTAAATCAAGCAGTCGGTGTAGAGTATCGTTTGTATTGGGATCAAGGTGTAGGGATCAATGTACCGCAAGAAGTAGATATTCCTCAATTTAAAGATTTCTGGAGTCAGAGTATCGATATTCAAGAACTTAAAGTGAAAGCAGGGAAGTTTAATAATCAAATTGCAAGTTATGTGGTGGTTAGAAAAGTAGTGTTGTATCCACAAAAAACAGGTACTTTAGAGCTTACTCCAATTACGTTATCTGTTCCTATTATTGTCCAAACCGATCGTAGAGATTTTTTTGGAAGAAGAACGCAAAAGACCATTACAAGAAATATTTCTGCAGGAAGTACTAAAATAAAAGTACGTCCTTTACCAAAAGGTGCTCCTAAGAGTTTTACAGGAGCGGTGGGAACTTTTAAATTTAAAGCCATTCCAAGTAGAACACGACTCAAAGCAACAGAATCTTTACAATTAAAACTAGAGGCATCAGGTACAGGGAATTTAAAACTATTTTCGTTACCAAAATTAGAGCTTCCTAATACTTTAGAAGTTTATGATCCAGAACACAAAGCAAGTGTAAGTACGCGTATTACAGGGCTTAAAGGGAAGGTTTCCGATACTTATACCATTGTACCTCAATATAAAGGCATTTTCCCTATTAAAAATATTGCTTTCAGTTATTTTGATCCTGTTTTAGAAAAATACCAAACTAAAACTATTTCGAGTATTAAGCTTAATGTTACAGAAGGACCTATTTTTAGTACCAACACAAGTACTTCTATGGTAGCAAATGCTACTGATAGTATAAATAATTCACAACAAAATATTTTAAAGCCTGCAACAGTTCCTATAAAAGCTTTTACATTTATTAAAACTTCTACAGATTTACAGTCTAATGAATCGGATATATTCTTTAATTCTTGGCGTTTTTGGTGTAGTTATCTTGGACCTTTATTATTGATTCCTTTAGGCTTGTTTTTTACTAAAAAACAACAAGATTTTGCAAATGATCACGAAAGAAAAAGATCTAGAAATGCTCAAAAATTAGTGAAAAAACATTTGTCAGAAGCTAAAAAGAATCTAGGAAACTCCAAGACGTTTTATAAATCTTTGGATGTGGCTTTACGTAATTTCTTAAAAGCTAAATTTCATGTAGTTACCAGTGATATGCACAAAGAAGGTATTGCTACTTTACTTAAAGAAAAACAATTGGATAATCAAATTATAACTTCCTTTCTAGATGTTCTTGAAAATTGTGAAATGGCAAATTATGCTCCAGTATCTATGCAAGGTATGGATGCTGATTATAAAAAAGCTTCTGAATTGATTACAGCCATAGATAAACATCTTTAAACGTTTAAAAAAACTTCTTTATTGTTATGCGAATTCTTTTCTTGAATACTTTTTTTGTAGTAGTTATTACATTTTTTGTCGTGCCGATTTCTGCAAATACTCCGAGTACGGTTAATGAAAATAGTTTAGATATTATTGGCAATACTTCTGCTTTTAAACAAGCAAATAGCTATTACAATAAAGGTGCTTATCAAAAAGCGATTTCTAGTTATGAATCTATCTTAAAATCAGGAAATACTTCGAGTGCTGTTCATTTTAATTTAGCCAATGCTTATTTTAAAAATAACGAATTAGCACCAAGTGCATATCATTATGAAAAAGCCTTAGTTCTTGATCCTACTGATTCTGATATTAAAACAAATTATCAGTTTGTTAAGAATGCTCGCATCGATCAAATTCCTCACAAACCAAAAGGTTTTTTAAAATCTACTTATCAAAAATTAATGCAGAATTATACCCAAGATTTTTGGGGCTATTGTGCCATAGCAACAATGCTAATTTTTATAATTACTTTTATTGGTTTTTATATTAGTTCCATGTCACAATCACGCCAGTTACTATTTAGTGCATGGTTGTTGGCTGCTTTTGCTTCGGTACTTTTTTTAGTATTGGCTTTTGTGCGAAATGGATATGATATAAATCAGTCTATGGCAATTGTTTATGAGCAAGAAGTTCCATTATATAGTGAGCCAAACTCTAGAAGCGAAGTAGTTATCAAATTACACGAAGCTACTAAAGTACAATTGAAAGAAAAAATGGGCAATTGGACTCAGGTAATCCTTAGTGATGGTACAAAAGCATGGGCAGCTTCACAAAAGGCTTTCAAACTTTTGTAATGTCACTCTATTAATTTAGAGCTTGTTTAAACAAGCTCTAAAAAGGCACTATATTATAAATTTATAATATAGTGCCTTTTTATTGCAGTAGAAGATTAATGGGTATAACTATTTTTCCATAAAGTCTTCTCTAATAGGGCTGAAGACATCTATAAGAATACCATCTTCTAAACAAACTGCTCCATGTGGAGCATGAGGTGGAATATAGAAACAATCTCCTTCTTTAAGTACTTTTTTTTCACCATTAATACTTACTTCAAATTGTCCACTTTTTACAAAAGTAACTTGTGAGTGATGATGATCGTGGATAGGTCCTATGGAACCTTTGCTAAATTTTACATGTACAAGCATAATTTTATCATCATAGCCCATAATTTGTCGTTGTACACCTTCACCTACTGTTTCCCATTCAATAGCATCTCCTAGTAAAAACTCTTTACTTGCTCCAAAACTTTTCATAGTATATTTATTAAATAATTTATTTTTAATTTACATAATGGAATATTTCTCCTTTCCAATGATGCGTTATTCCTTCTACTTCTATATAGTGTTTTTTGTTTGTCGCATTACGCTCTAAACATAAAGCAAACAAATGTACTTTATCTTTTGTAGTAATTATTTTAAAAGCGATATAGCCTTCTGAGACCTCTTTTATAAGTTCTATGTTTTTAATACTACTAAAAGCATTTGTAGCACTTTCTGTAACTGCGTTATACCCCCCATGAGTTTCTAATATATTTATAAAAACTTCATTTTTTACATCTTTTTTTCTTAATATAAAAGCAGGATCTCGCCTTAAATTAAACTTAGGGTCATTCGCTCCAATCCTTGTAAATAACAACTCATCACCCTTCGAAAGAGCCGAAGATATCGTATAAAACTGATTATTGGAACGCCAAGTTACTTGTAATGTTTTATCCATTTCTAGAGAGGGTGTTTGTCCTTCTAGCCATAAATGTTGATATCCATTTTTTTCTCCAAGAGGGGTTAATACTTTTGGAGTTTGGTACTTAAAGTTAGTTCCTATGATTTGATCATGGTAATAAAATGGTAAATCTATTTTATGGGTATTCTTTGAATCTATATTAAAAACATCAATCAATAAGGGTTGTTCAAAATCTTGATCTTCGAGTAAAATTAAAGAACGGTGTAACTTTGTATCAGGATACGCATTTAATTCTATGGCACTAGCTAATTGTAAATTGGGGTCTTGTGTTTTAAAAGCAAAAACCTCAGAATGATGTTGACTACCTATTTTGTATTTGCCTTTAAAGTGTGAAGTTTCGTCTAAAACTACTGTATTGTGAGCAATACTTTGTTTAGCAAATGTTTTATTTTCTTTGAGGTATCCTCCTCCATTTTTCTGCTTAACATTTACAAAACGAGAAAGTCCATAGTCTTGTAAGACTTCTTCGCCTTTATGGTAATATGAAAAAGATAATTTATCATAATGACCATGACTCAAACCCTGTGCTGTATTTTTCATCACCACTGTGAAAGGCTTCTTTTGGGCTCTTAAAATAGAAACGGCTCCTTCATCCCCCTTTGATCCATCACGAAATTGTATCGATTTTTTCTTAAATACCTGTTGTTTATTCTGCTGTAAGGCAAGAGCTACTGATAGTCCTGTATTGTCTAAAAGTACTGTGTTTTGCTTTTTTGCAATACTTAAAAGAGTCGCATCTTGTTTACCAAAATGATAAGCAATATCTACAGCAGCTACCAGTTCATTAGCCAAATAAGACATGCCTTTTTGCCCATCATTTAATGGGAAAAATTCTCCTTTTTCATTGGTTAATTGAAGTAAAGCATCTACTCCTTTTATCAGAACCCCTTCTTTATAATTAAAAATTTTAAGATCTGGACGAGTATTTTCAAGAGCTTCAGCAAAAACCATAAAAGGATACATGGCATAACGTTGGTAATAAGGTCCTTCAGTGTAATACCCGTCAGGCGAAAAAGGCTGATCTAAATTGGATAAAAACCCTGCTTTTCTATCTTTATCATAGATGAGACCTCCATCATTATCCATAGCATTTTTGTCGAATGTAGTAGCGTCTAAGCCTTCTAAAGCGTAACGAATAAACTTTTCGTTATTCATGACAAGTCCTATCATTCCTACAGCCACATTGCCCCATGTGCTATGATTATGTATTCGGTTAAAAAATTTAGGGTTTTGTTCTGATAGAAACTCTGCATACGGAATAAATAATTCTTCTTCTAAATACACTCTTTCTGACTTGGAAAGATAATCATAGATACAATCATAGGCCTGGCTTACATATACCAACCAATTGGCATCATTTAAACACTGCCAAAAGATTTTACCCCGAGCATATGAACGTTCCTTGGGATGTAAAGGTAAATTCTTATACATCTTTGCATAAGACATCAAAACTTGTTTTACATAAATAGCATATTTTTCCTCATCTAAGATTTGGTATAATACTCCTGCTTTTTGTAATGTAAACCAATTTTTTTTGTGTCGATCATGTGTGTATCCACCTGCCATATCTTTAGGAATAGGAACGTGAATACCTGTTGCTATATCTTTATCAACTTCTTGTTTAACACGAGCAAGTGTTTGGTCAAAAATTGGAATAGTTCCTAAATGTTTTTGAATAGCATTTACTCCTTTTTTTGTTAAAATTAAATTAGGATGTTTACTAGCATGCAGGATTGAAAAACCTATGAATAATAGAAATACAATTAGTTTTTTTAAATAAATCATATAAACTTATTTTTTTTGTTAATATAGTACATATTATCGATAAAATATGTATTTTATCTATTAAAAAGATTTTTTCCTAGATTTAGCAATGATTTTATAATAAAAATAAGACGTAATACAATACGCCTATGGTACATAAAGTAGTAACTATTGGAGAGATGATGGGTAGGCTATCTCCTCCAGGAAATTTAAGGTTTGAACAAGCAAATTCCTTTCAAATAGATTATGGTGGTGGGGAGTTTAATGTTTCTGCTTCACTTTCTAATTATGGAATTCCTACAGATTTTATTACAGCTATTCCAAATAACCCTTTAGGAAATGCGGCTCTTAAAGTAATTAGGAGTTTTGGTATTGGAGACGAGCACATTTTAAGGCAAGGCGATAGACTTGGATTGTATTTTTTAGAGCATGGTGCAGCAGGTAGGAACAGTAACGTTATCTACGATCGTGCAAACTCCTCGATGTCGCAGATTCAACCAAGAACTATCAATTGGGAAATTGTTTTTAAAGATGCAACTTGGTTTCATTGGAGTGGTATTACTCCAGCACTTTCTCAAAGTGCAGCGGATGTTTGTAAAGAAGCCGTTGAAATAGCTTCTAAAATGGGGCTTACCATTTCTACAGATCTTAATTATCGAAGTAAACTTTGGAAATATGGAAAAGCGCCTAAGCAAGTAATGCCTGATTTATTAAAATATAGTCATGTGATCTTAGCAGATGTAGATACCACCCTTTTTATGCTTGGTCACCAGAAAATTGATCCGAATTATCTTGATGAAAACGAAGTTAAAAAGGTTTTTCAGAAAGTTAAAAATTTGCTTCCAAATTTAACAAGCATAGGTATGACTTACAGACATTCGGTAAATGCTTCATTTCAAAAAATAGGGGGTATTTTATACACCGATGAACAATTATATCGAACCACTATAAAAGATGCAGACCCAGTTATCGATAGGGTAGGTACTGGAGATGCTTTTATGGCTGGCTTACTTTATGGGTTACTAGAGCATGCTGATGATCCACAAACTGCTATAGACTTTGCTACAGGTGCTTGTGTGCTTAAACATACTATTTATGGAGATATAAATAGAGTTACCAAAGAAGAGGTTTTTCAATTTATTCATAGTGATGGATCTGCAAAAGTAAGTCGTTAATTTTTTATTATAATACGCATTGGTATAATATTTTAATTTAAATAAACCTTTTATATGGCACAATTCACACGCATTCAAGTGGCACAGACTATGAAACAAACAGGTATGGTACCGTTATTTTATCATCCTGATGCTGAATTTGGAAAAAAAGTTTTAAAAGCCTGTTATGATGGAGGGGCTAGGTTATTAGAATTTACAGCTCGTGGTGATTTTGCTCACGAAGTATTTGCTGAACTTGTAAAATATGCCATCAAAGAACTTCCTGACATGATTTTAGGTGTAGGTTCTGTAACCGATATTGGTCAGGCTAGTTTATATATGAGTTTAGGGGCAAATTTTATTGTAACCCCCGTATTACGAGAAGACATTGCATTGGCTTGTAACCGCAAAAAAATTATGTGGAATCCAGGTTGTGGAAGTCTTACGGAAATCGCTAGGGCAGAAGAACTAGGTTGTGAAGTAGTAAAGCTTTTTCCTGGAAATTTATATGGTCCTAAGTTTGTAAAAGGTGTTAAGGGACCACAACCTTGGACTTCTATCATGCCAACAGGTGGGGTAACTTGCGAGGAAAGTAACTTAAGAGATTGGTTTGAAGCAGGAGTAACTTGCGTAGGAATGGGGTCGCAGCTGATCAATAAAGAAATATTGAATACTCAAAATCTTACTGGTCTTCAAGAAAAGGTAGCAGTAACTTT
>WTKB01000010.1:2925-4513 GCA_011524575.1 Aquimarina sp. | reverse complement strand
CACAAATTTAATGCTTAGGATTCACTCTTTTTTCATTTTGTCCAGTAGTATGAATAATAATGATTATAATACCCAAACTATATCAGACCCAAATATAGGGGGCTGGAATAACCATTGTTCGTTGGATTGGAAAAACTGGTTAGAGGATTATACGTGTAGCTAATGAGTAAAACCATATTTAACTACATTTTTACTGGAGCATTTTGGGCAAAATAAAGACATTCTTTTTTAATTAGAGCTTGTTTAAAGGGAATACAAACTGTAATTCAAAAGTTTACCGTTATCGGTTTACTTTTAAATGATGCTTATATCGAGATATATAAATCTTTTTAAAGTGATCCAAGTTCTTAAAATTCTGGATTACAGGAAGTATTGAGTTTAAAAAGCTCTTAAGCACTTTAAAGATAAAACCTTTATCCAAAATGCTTTTTTTAATAAATCCTTATATCTGATACACTGTCGTTTTCCTAAGTATTATTCTATTGATTAACAGTGTTTTTGTTTTGATTTGTCATTTTTTTATCTTATAATGATTTTTGTTATTGTTGTTCACATTCTGTTTTATCAGAATTAATTTTGATTTTATGCGTTGTAGCTCGAAACTTAATACAAAAATGCAAATTCATTTTGACTGTGGATACACAGAATATTAAGTATCTGGGTGGTCTTATATTGTGTTTCTTATGGAAACATAGTATAAGAATTTGATAATGTATGTGTGAAATCTCTGTGAATTGTAGTTGAGCTAGTTTTAATAGTACATTATTTGTATTGATAATATTTTTGAGAATATGGCAAGGGGGAAAAATACTAAAAATAGTAATCGAGGAAGGGCAGTTATTAAAGGGCCAGCCTCTGATTTAATAGCTGAAGGTAATCAATTATTAGATGATATAGCAAGAATGCAAAGTGTAAGTGTACCTCAACTTAACGAAATGGCTCGTATTATTTCTTCAACATATAGTGCTATTGAAGAAGTAAGTAGGCAACTCAAAAACCCAAGAAATAACGCTCTGGAAACCGCTCTTCTTAGAAATCAAAGGGTTGATCTTAGCTCTAATAAACAAACCCTTCTGTTTGATTTAGAAGCATGTGTAAAACGATTAACACCAGAGCAGATACAATCATCGGGTATAGATGGTGTATTAATAAGTACAGCCTTAAAGCCTTTTCAAGATCAGTATGCTGCTCAATTTAATCCTTTGTTAGAAAGTGTAAAAGAAGAAAGTCAAATTATTGAAAGGGAATTAGCTACAATTCCTAATGTTCATCGCCCTGTACAGCTTTCACTAGAGGATCATAAGAGATATGCCGAGCTTAAGGCGAGAGCTATCTTATTGGGACGACATGTTTCTGCTTTACAAAATTTACAAAAAAACACACATTTTCTGCTTCGTAGTCCTTTAACTTCTCAGCAAAGAAGAGATTTTGAAGGTGTAGAAGCTTCTTTGGGTAGGATAGGTGTACGTGTCAATCCAAGTACGTCTAAAGCAGCTACACAAGAACAGTCACGTACTGCACAAAGAGCTACACCAAGGCCTACATCAAGAAGACAAGGTCCACCACCTGCTTATTATGATGCTAATAT
>WTKB01000010.1:0-2825 GCA_011524575.1 Aquimarina sp. | reverse complement strand
ACATCAAGAAGACAAGGTCCACCACCTGCTTATTATGATGCTAATATAGGTACAACGGGTAGTGCAAGAAGAACCACTAGTGAAAGTCAAGAACAAACTACAGGACAAAAACAAAAACCTAGTTTAAGTAAATTGTTATCTAGTATAGTATCTGAAAGAAATAAAATGCTCATTAGAGCATCTATTAACTCATCTAATGCACACGAGTCTGCAACAAATTTTAAGAAAAACTTAGGTGAATTAAAGCGATTTTACCCTGATACTTATGAAAAATATAAGAATGATTATGCTGAACATGAAAAATTAGCAGATACATTAATTACAGGTAGATCAACTGAAAGGAAAGCTAATCAAGAAAGTATTCAATCTAAGTATCGTGATATGACTAATAGGATGCTGCCTAAGGAGGAACGTCTTAAAGCAGCTCAATATTTATTGAAATCTTTAAAGTCAGAGGTTGATGGAGGTGGTATATCCCACCAAGAGAGGGATAAAATATTACAAGTAGCTGAACGAGCGATTGCATTGTATGGTCAAGGAGTAGGTATTCCTCAGCAAACGGTACCTCCCGTACAGAGAAGACCTTCATCACGACCTCAGCAAGCTTCCAGTGGAACAGGTGATACACGTTTAGATAAGCTATTAAGTACTATATCGCAAAATAGTGAAGGGCTTGTTGAAAATATGGCAAAAGATTCTGATAGAGCATATACACATGCAAGAGATTTATTAGCTAACTTGGGTAAATTAAAACAGGTTTATCCTGAAAAGTATGAAGAGGTTAAGGAAGCATATAAACAAAATGAAAAATTTGCACGACAGTTTGTTACAACAACAGAAAAACGTAAGGAAGTAGAAAAACTACTTAAAACGAATGAAACTTTAGCGAACCATGAGTCTCTTACACCAGAAACACGTTTCAGGGCTGCTCAAATATTATTGGAGACTGTACAACAAGAAGCTTCATCAATACGTCCTAAAGAGCGTACTAGATTATCAACATTGGCTCAAGGAGTTATTGCAGGTACTTCTAGGCAAGTTAAATCTTCACCTCCTTTACCTTTAGATGCACAATCTAAAGCGGAAGCGAAAGAGCGTGTCAATAGGTTATATGGAGCAGCCGTAACATCGTTTGGAGGTGTAGAAGAGGATGATAAACGTTTAGATGCTAAGATTGAATTGAATGATGCTTTAAGAAATCTTCCAGAAGGTGTACTTACAGAAGAGGAAAGATCTGTTTATCAAAGTACAGCAAATGAGGGGCTTTTAGAAGTGGTAGAATCATTTGATAAGCATTATAAAGTAGTTCAGGAAGCAGGTACTTCAACAGCTTCTGATAGATATGTTAAACAGTCAGCAAGTGCGTTAAAGGGTGATTTAGAAAAGATTCCAGATAGTGTAATAAGTCCAGCAAATAAGGCACGTTATAAAAAAGAGGCACGTCAGGCCGTTGCTAACCGTACCCAACGTAGTCATTCAGCAAATCAACAGCGTGGTGTACAACAGGATAATCAGGCTACTGTTAGCCGTAGTGAACGTAGTAATTCACAGGAATTATCTCGTAGAATACAACCATTTTATGCTACAATTGCTTCGTCTGGTACATCCGCTAAGGATAAATTAACCGCAGCAACAGAACTAAGAACAGTGTTAACACCGTCTGCTAGAAAGGCCTTAGGTCCTAGTTATGTACAACAATGTGACAATGTGATATCATTTGCTTACAGTAAAGCCAATGAAAGAATGATTGAGTTACAGTCAGTTATTAACAGCAAGGGAGGTAATGACAGGTTTGGTGTAGCTATGGAGTTTAGGGAATTAGCACGTAACATGCCTGCTGAATTACTCCCTAATAAGGTACAGGTAGAGAATTATGCAGATAACGTCTGTAACCAGATTTTAGAAAAAGAATTGTCTAAGTTACAAAAGAAAATGGATAATAATTTTTCTTCTAACGCCACTAGGTTGAAGGCTGCTGAACAAATCCGTAATATGTTAACTGCTGCTCGAGAAGGAAAATTAGTTAATCCTAATTATAAAAGCACCATGTTTCAAAATGCGAATGAACGTATAAGAATTTCAATAGATAAATTGCAAAATTTAAATGCTCAGAAGGCAAGGGTAAGAGAGTCATCAGCACCTAAGAGAAGAAGCGGAATGAGAGTAGGTTCATGGAAATGATAGTGATATATACTCTCAATAGTAAAATTAAAATCTAAAAAAGTGAATTATAACTTACAATTCACTTTTTTAGATTCATTTATAACGGTTAGCTACTATCATGCTTTGGATGTAAACCGGTCCTAAGGGATTCAAAGAGGAAAATCTGATGCTGTTGATGCAATGATGATTGCACAATATACTTTGAGTAATCGATTTAAGTAATCGATTCAAATTAAAGCCTAGTAACATGCCTACTGATACTTTATTGAGCTTAAGTTGTTGTACACACAGCGTGAAAAATAGTGGCTAAGAAAAACTTTACCGCCTTTCAAAACGCAAGACAATTAGCTTGTTATGTAGGTTTAGCTCCGTTTCCTTATCAGTCAGGAACTAGTATTCGTGGACGAAATAAAGTAAGTCCAATAGCAGACAAAAAACTCAAAAGCCTGCTCAAAATGTGCACACTTAGTGCCAAAAATGCAGACAAACAATTAAATGCCTATTGGGAGCGAAAAATAAAAGAAGAAAAAAATAAAATATTAATCCTAAATAACATCCGAAATAAACTATTAAGCCGTGTTTTTGCGGCTATAAATAGGCATCAGCCCTATGTAAATACACATAAATTTGCCTGAAAATATTTTATAAAAAACTTGTTTTAA